>JAJUIX010000163.1 GCA_029267455.1 Enteractinococcus sp.
ATCCTTTAAACACCGTCCTGTGAGGCGGGAAAGGAGCTAATCGTGGTGCATGAACCTGTGCGAAAAGCGCGCACCGTGATGTCAGCATCCGATATCAATCGCGTCCTGACACGCATCGCCCATGAAATATTGGAAGGCAACCGTGGCACCGAAGACCTCATCGTTTTGGGGATTCCTCGTCGCGGAGTGCCCCTTGCCCACCGGCTGGCAGAAAAACTTGCCGAAATAGACCAGCAGTTTGTCGCCCCGGAGCGCATCGGGCAACTCGATATCACGCTCTACCGCGATGACCTGGGGCGGACTGGTTCACGAGTGCCAGCTTCCACTATCATCCCACCCAGCGGCATCGATGATGCCGTTGTGGTATTGGTGGATGACGTCTTATATTCCGGTCGCACAATTCGGGCCGCACTGGATGCCTTGGCTGACATCGGTCGTCCGCGCACGGTACGCCTGGCCGTGCTGGTAGATCGTGGGCATCGACAATTGCCCCTCCGCGCCGACTACGTTGGAAAAAACCTGCCGACGGCATCTTCGGAACACGTACGGGTACATCTATCGGAAATCGATGGTGACGAAGAGTACTACACCACCGATCAGGTACAAATCGTGGATGTGATCGAATAATGCGGCACCTACTGGCAACGCGGGACCTGTCCTACGACCACGCACTAGCAATATTGGACACGGCTCAAGAGATGGCCACTGTTTCTGATCGATCCATCAAGAAACTCCCCACGCTGCGCGGTCAGACCGTGGTCAACCTGTTCTTCGAAGACTCCACGAGGACTCGAACTTCCTTTGAGGCGGCTGCGAAGCGCCTCTCGGCCGACGTGTTGAACTTTGCGGTCAAAACCTCTTCAGTATCTAAGGGCGAATCGCTTAAAGATACCGTCCAAACCTTAGAAGCCATCGGTGGGGACGCAATTGTTATGCGGCACTGGGCTTCTGGCGCGGCCCAACAGCTCGCGAATTTTGGGTGGTCTTCTTCAGCAGTCATCAACGCTGGAGATGGCACCCACGAGCATCCGACCCAGGCGCTGTTAGATGCCTTTACTTTACGCAACCGACTGTATGCCCAGCAGGGGACTGGTAAGGATCTCAACGGGTTACATGTCGTTATTGTCGGAGATATCTTGCATTCTCGAGTAGCACGCTCCAACGTATGGCTGCTTCATACACTGGGCGCTCGAGTGACCCTTTCCGGTCCGCCAACACTGATGCCGGTTGGCGTAGGGACCTGGCCGGTCGAGGTCAACTATAACCTCGATGACGTGCTGGCTCAGCGTCCCGACGCGATCATGATGTTACGGGTGCAATCCGAACGCATGTCCGGTGGGTACTTTCCTTCGGCGAATGAATACACCCGGGGCTGGGGCCTGACCAATGACCGGTATAAAACGATCGAGAATACCTCGACGATTATTATGCATCCGGGTCCGATGAACCGCGGGTTGGAAATCTCCGCAGCTGCGGCTGATTCAGCACAAAACACCGCACTTGAACAAGTCGCCAACGGCGTTTCCGTCCGCATGGCAGTGCTTTACCTGCTGCTAGCAGGTCAACTAGGGCAATGAAAGGCCAGAACATGACGCTCACCTACTTGATTACCGGTGGCACCACACCGGATGGTCTCCAAACCGATGTCGCCATTGACACCGACGGCAACATTGCTCACCTGGGTCAAGGTCTTCCTGTTGAAGCACAACACACGCTTGACGCCTCCGGAAAGATCGTGCTCCCTGGGCTGGTCGATCTGCACACACACCTTCGGGAACCAGGCAACGACGACGCAGAAACCGTTGAAACCGGCACACAAGCTGCGGCCAAAGGTGGGTTCACTGCTGTTCACGCGATGGCAAATTCTAACCCGGTAGCTGACACCGCCGGTGTGGTTGAGCAAGTCTATCGCCTGGGCCGAGAGGCCGGTTGGACAGATGTCTATCCGGTGGGAGCGGTCACGGTGGGACTTGCGGGCCAGCGCTTGGCCGAAATATCTGCGATGCACGACTCAGCTGCACAGGTCAGCATGTTTTCCGATGACGGCATGTGCGTCTGGGACCCAGTGTTGATGCGACGTGCATTGGAATATGTGAAATCCTTCGACGGGTTTATCGCACAGCATGCCCAAGAACCTCGGTTGACCGAGGGCGCGCAGATGAATGAATCTGCGCTGTCTTCCGAACTTGGTTTAGCCGGGTGGCCGGCCGTGGCCGAAGAGTCGATTATTGCTCGGGATGTCCTGCTGGCTCAGCACGTGGATTCGCGCGTACATATTTGTCACGTTTCCACTGCAGGCTCGGTCGAACTGATCCGTTGGGCAAAATCCCAGGGTATTCACGTCACCGCAGAAGTGACCCCACATCACTTGCTTTTGACCGAAGATTATGTCAAAACCTATGATCCGGTATACAAGGTCAATCCGCCCTTGCGTAAAGATTCTGATGTGCTTGCGCTGCGACAGGGCTTAGCCGATGGGACCATCGATACGGTAGGCACCGACCACGCGCCACACACCGCTGAATCGAAACAGTGTGAGTGGTTTGTGGCAGCTATGGGCATGACGGGGTTGGAAACCGCGCTGCCGGTCATTCAGCACACCATGGTTGAGACCGGGCTGTTGGATTGGCACGGGGTAGCTCGTGTGATGTCGGCCAACCCAGCCCGAATATATCGACACGAAGATCAGGGCCAGTTGAGCGAAACCGGTGGTTTAGTCGAAGGCGCGGTCGCCAATATCGCCATCTACGACCCGCAACACACATTCGTGGTGAACCCAACTGAACACGCCTCGAAGTCCTCAAATTCGCCATATAACGGTATGGAGTTGTCCGGTCAGGTAACCGATGTGTTCTACCGCGGCCAGCGCGTCGTTGCAGATGCCCAGCTGATGACCCCGTATCGTCACAACTAAGAAGGACCCTTTTGGACGAGACAACTTTCACCGTATCGCTAGCCACAATTCTTATCGTCCTGATGATGTTGGGGATCTATCTGGGACGTCGAAATCGGACCAAACGCCAACTTCATCTGACGGCCCCACCCGAGGTTCCGCCGAACCTTCTGGAACGCCAGCCTCATATAACGGTTGAAGGCAAATATGTCACGACGGTCCTTGGGCAGCAGCTGTTAGAGCGCGTCACAGCACATCGGCTTGGGAACCCGAGCCAGGCGCAGATCGAAGTACACACCGAAGGCGTTGTGCTACTGCGAGCCGGCGAACCAAACTTTTTCATCCCCGCAGCTCAGATCACCGGTGTGACGACCGTGTCGGGCATTGCCGGAAAATTCGTCGAAAAGGATGGCATCGTGGCCATCACGTGGCAACTCGATGACACCGAGGTCACCACCGGCCTGCGCCCCGAGACGGTCTCGGATCACCAGAAACTTCGCACCGCACTTGAAACATTCACCAACGGAAGGCAGACAGCATGAGCACATCAGCCAAACTCGTTCTGGCAGATGGCACCATATACGCCGGTACCACCTACGCAGCAACGGGCACCGCATATGGGCAACTGGTATTTGACACCACGATGACCGGCTACCAGCACAGTCTGACCAACCCGTCCAACATTGGCACGCTCATGGTCTTTACCTTCCCGCATATCGGCAACGTCGGAGTCAACGACGCCGATGCCGAGTCTGACCACTACTGGCCTTCCGGTGTGATCATTCGCGATCCAGCACGCAGGCATTCAAACTGGCAGGCTGAACGTGCTCTGGTTGATGACCTGACC
>JAJUIX010000037.1 GCA_029267455.1 Enteractinococcus sp.
AGATGCAGTACTGGTGCTTCCAGCAGAATCTTGGCGACCGGCTGTTCCGGCCACCCGTCAGCTACCGGAGGTAGGCTCGCGTGTGATTCTGGAAGATCGAATAATGCATCTGTCTGGGGCACGTCACCAGCCTACCGCGGCACGCAGTTGATCGACTTTATCGGTGCGTTCCCAGGTGAAGTCTGGCAGTTCGCGGCCGAAGTGACCGTTGGCAGCGGTGGCTTGATAGATAGGACGGAGTAGCTGCAGCTCTTTGACGATTGCTGCAGGGCGCAGGTCAAAGACCGAGTTGATCGCTGTCACAATTTGTTCGTGACTGACTTTTTCGGTGCCGAAGGTGTCAACATACAGACCAACGGGACGTGCTTTCCCAATAGCGTAGGCAACCTGGACTTCAGCGCGATCCGCAAGCCCAGCGGCGACGATGTTTTTTGCAACCCAGCGGGTGGCATAGGCAGCAGAGCGGTCAACCTTTGAAGGATCTTTACCAGAGAAGGCTCCGCCACCGTGACGGGCCATACCCCCATAAGTATCCACAATGATTTTGCGACCGGTGAGCCCAGCATCGCCGACCGGTCCCCCAATCACGAATGGACCCGACGGGTTGATAATAATGTCAACGTTGTCGTGCTCCAGGCCGAAGTTGACCAACACAGGATTGATGACGTGTTCCTTGACATCGGCGTGGAGCTGTTCTTGCGAAACTTCAGCTAAGTGTTGGGTCGAGAGGACAACGGTTTCGACGCTGCGAGGCACGTGGTGTTCATCGTATCCGATGGTCACCTGGGTTTTGCCGTCGGGACGCAGGTACGGCATCGGTGAGTTAGGTTGTTGACGGACGTTCGTGAGCCGTTCCGAGAGGCGATGTGCCAGATAAATTGGTGCAGGCATCAGCGCTGGGGTCTCGTTTGAGGCATACCCAAACATGATCCCCTGGTCGCCAGCGCCCTGTTTATCAATTTCATCGACGGAGCCATCGCGGGCTTCTAACGAGGTCGAGACGCCGTGGTGGATATCGGAAGACTGCTGTCCGATGGAGACGTTGACTCCACAGGTGGCGCCATCGAAGCCATGTACCGAGGAGTCATAACCGATATCGAGGATGGTTTGACGGACGATTTCGGGGATTTCAACGTACGCCGAGGTATTGACCTCACCTGCAACCTGAACGAGTCCGGTCGTGACCAGCGTTTCGACAGCCACCTTGGCGTTAGAGTCCTTGGCAATAATGGCATCAAGCACGGCGTCGGAGATCTGATCACAGATTTTGTCCGGGTGGCCGGCGGTGACAGACTCCGAGGTGAAGAGGCGGAGCTGACCGTCCCCGATTCCGGCGTATGGCTCGTACATGGAAGAAGTATTTTTAGCAGTCACAATATGAGAGTGTACCTGCTTGTCATCCGCACGCAGCCACAGCGTTCATGGAGCGTAAAACTCTAGGCTAACGCATTGGCCAGCTGACTGATGATCGCTTGAGCAACAACGGTCTTGCTGCCTTGGACTGGGATCTCCGCGCTTCCGTCAGCGAACAAGATGGTCACATCGTTATCGTCTTGGCCAAATACTTTGCCGACCCCGACCTCATTGACCACCAGCATCTCACAGCCTTTACGTTGCAATTTGGCACGACCGTAGTCCAATGGCGTGGTGGTATCGTCACCGGTTTCTGCGGCGAAACCCACGATGACCTCCGGCAAGGGTTCACCAGCTGCGCGTTGCTCGACAGCAGTTTTGAGGACATCTTCGGTCTGCTCGAGCACGATGGAAGGCGCTGACCAACCATCTTCCTTTTTGATTTTATCTGTGGTGACGTTCGATGGGCGGAAATCCGCCACAGCAGCAGCCATGATCAACGCATCTTTGTGGCGGGCATGGTGAAGTACAGCATCAAGCAGCTCCCGGGTGGACTCAATATTGACCACTTCGATATTGGGATGTTCTGGCGCTGGAATATCCATGGCACCGGCAATTAACGTCACTTGGGCACCTTGGCGGGCCGCGACCTGTGCCAGGGCCACCCCCTGTTTACCCGAAGAACGATTACCAATGTAACGTACTGGGTCTAGTGCTTCGCGGGTTCCCCCGGACGAAATCACGATGTGTTTGCCAGCAAGCAAGTCTCGAGGTGGTGATTGGTTGACAATCTCTTGTGCCTGGGCCCAGATGTCTTCGGGTTCGGGAAAACGCCCTTTTCCGGTGTCCGCTCCAGTCAAACGCCCCACAGCAGGTTCGATCACGTGCACTCCGCGACGACGCAAGGTGGCTACGTTTTCTTGCGTGGCTGGGTTTTCCCACATCTCGGTGTGCATCGCAGGAGCCATGACCACCGGCACGGTGGCCGTTAGTAAAATATTGCCGATCAAGTCTGAGGCGAGACCCCCCGCTGCTTTAGCGATCGAATGGGCAGTAGCCGGTGCGATGATCACCAGATCGGCTTTGCGACCCTGGAGCACGTGATTGACGTCTTCAACTGCCTCAAAGGTGTCGTTATAGACGGGCCGACCGGATAGCGCTTCCCAGGTGGGTTTCCCGACAAATTTTAGCGCCGACTCTGTGGGGACCACGTGTACTTCGTGTCCGTCCTCGGTCATCATTCGCAAAAGAAGCGCCGCCTTATAGGCAGCGATACCACCGGTGACGCCTAATACGATCCGCATGGAGCCCCTTCGTAGAACGGTGAATTACTCGTTATCAGATTCGCTTGTGGGCTCGTCTGGCAGCGCGAATGGATCATCATCGTTCGCAGGCAACTCAAAGGTTGGGAATTCTTCATCCAACTCTTCTGCTGCAGCCGCACGCACTTCTTCGACGGGTTTCATTTCTAATAGACCGGCGTCGATCTCACGCAGGGCAATCGAGAGCGGCTTTTCATTGAGCTCTGTATCTACCAATGGTCCCACGTATTCGAATAGCCCTTCATGAAGCTGTGAGTAGTAGGCATTAATTTGACGGGCTCGTTGTGCAGCAAAGAGCACCAAGGCGTATTTGGAATCAACCTTATCGATCAGGTCATCGAGCGATGGGTTGACGATACCTTCAATTTTCTGTTCAGTCACTGACTCTCCAATAAGTTTCCCCGGAGCGACCGGAGATTGTGGATGGATTATTTGTTTGCCGAATTTAGCGCTGCTGGGCAGGTAACTGCATGATGTCTACCAGTCTTGCAGCAGCTTGTCCAACTGTATCGTTGACAATGACGGCATCAAATTCTGGTTCTGCAGCAAGTTCTAGTTTAGCGGTTTCTAATCGCCGCTGCTGTTCGGCCTCAGATTCGGTCCCACGGCCAACGAGTCGCCGTACCAGTTCTTCCCAACTGGGCGGTGCCAAAAATACAAACAGTGCTTCCGGCATGGATTGGCGCACTTGTCTGGCCCCTTGCAAATCTATTTCGAGCAAGACGTGCCGACCCTTTGCAATGGCTCTCTCTACGGTATCGCGTCGGGTACCGTATTTATTCATGCCGTGAACTTCAGCCCATTCCAGCATTTTGCCCTCGGCAATGAGCTCGTTGAATTCTTCGTCTGAAACAAACCAGTAGTGGACGCCGTTGATTTCGTCAGGCCGCGGAGACCGGGTGGTGGCCGAGACCGATAAACATACCTGTGGGTAATGTTGACGAATGTACTGGCTGACCGTACCTTTGCCGACCGCAGTTGGCCCGGCTAAGACTGTGACGGAGGGCCGCTTACCGGCATGTTCAGGCCGCAGGGTCAAATCACGTGGTCCGGGAATGACCGGTGGCGTCTGATCTGGCAAGTTGTCCCTCTAAATTTCGTTGATCGAGTCGCGGTGGCGCTATGTGTAGGCTACCGCAACGATAGATATTCTCCCAAAAATCAGGCGATCTTTGGGAGAATTTTTTCTATCGGCCTAGTGCTTCGATCAGGGCATTGCGTTGTCGATGCCCCAGCCCCCGTAAGCGGCGATTGAGGGAAATGTCGCATTGCTCCATGATGCTTTGCGCCCGAATTTCGCCGATCCCCTTGAGAGCGGTAAGTAGGTCAATGGTGCGCATTCGAGCAACAGCTTCGTCCTCGTCGGCTCGTTCGAAAACGTCTGCCAAGGATAATGTGCCGTCGGCAAATTGGTTTTTTATTTTCGCGCGCGTAGTTCTCGCATCGAGTGCCTTTTGTCGAGCTGCTTGACGTTCCGCGGGTGTCAAATCTTTTAGAACCATTGGTACTGCCTTTCGTGCCCGATCCTACCGTTGAGGTATGGACAGTCACACCCTAGACGGTGAATGACTACTCCATTTTTCGGCTATCTTACCTAGTGAAATGTATTCTACTTCACAGCCAGGTCTTTGCGGGCGTCCCGTATCGCCGACTTCAGATCGCTCACTTTCGGGCCGTGCTGCAAAATCGCTCGTGATGAGTTGACTAGGACATTTGGCCATGCCTGCCCAAACCCCTCACGAATATTTTCGGCTTGTGCCCCTTGAGAGCCGTAGCCAGGAGCCAGAATGGGTGCGTTTGCCCCAGCCAGATCGATATTTAACGCCTCGGCTTGTGCTGTCACCGTAGCCCCGACCACCAGTCCCACGGAGCCGAGTCGAACAGCGTTCTGGTTATCTTGGGTGCAGGAGTCCACGATTCGTTTGGCAACTGAGTCTCCGGCAGCCCCAAGATGTTGAACAGTAGCGCCTTCGGGATTGGAGGTCAGGGCCAACACAAACACACCACGTTGATTCGCCAGTGCAAGATCGATGGCGGGACGTAAGGACTCGTATCCCAGATAGGGCGATAGTGTCACCGCATCCGCGGCAAGAGATGAGCCCTCAGCAAGCCAGGCTTGTGCGTAGCCTTGCATTGTCGAGCCGATATCACCGCGTTTTGCATCGGCGATAGTGACAATGTTGGCCTGTCGTGCTAGCTCCAAGGTATCTTCGAGCACCGCGAATCCTGCTGAACCGAACCGCTCATAGAGGGCAACTTGTGGCTTGAGCGCCGCTACGCCCGGTGTTTCCGCTGCTGCCTCGACGACGGTTTTCGAGAAGACCGCAAGGCCGGCGGGATCATCGTTGAGTCCCCAGTCGTTCAACAAGTGCTGATGCGGATCGATCCCCAGACAGAGTGGACCGTGGTGGTCCATTGCTTGAGCTAGCCGCATTCCAAATGGCTGTGACATGATCCCCTACCGCTGCTGGTTCTTGATAACTTCGGCTAGCCGACGATCGTGTTCTTGCAGACTGGTGACGTCCCAGGAGTATTCGCGCTGAGCCTGGATAGCTTGAAGCGCGGTCCCGAATGCTGCCAGCGTCGTCACCAGTGGTACGCCAAGGGAGTTTGCAGCAGCTCGAATCTCATAGCCATCACCGCGGGCTCGTGAGCCCGAAGGTGTATTGACTACCAGATCGACCCGTCCATCTTCGAGCTGATCCAGGATCGTTTCACCGGGAGAATCTGCGTCGCTAGTAATCTTATCCACGACTTCGGTAGTAATACCGTTTCGAGCTAATACATCGGCAGTACCACCGGTGGATACCAATTCGAAGCCCATATCGGTGAGTCGTTTAGCGTGGGCGACAATGCCACGCTTATCGCGATTTGCGACCGAAATAAAGACCCGGCCACTGGTGGGGAGGCGGCCCCCGACGGCATCTTGTGATTTGGCATAAGCGGTATCAAAGTACCGGTCGATGCCCATGACTTCACCGGTCGAACGCATCTCTGGCCCAAGCAGAGAATCGACGACTCGGCCTTCCGGGGTACGGAAGCGAGTAAACGGTAGGACGGCCTCTTTGACCGCGATGGGGGCACCCAGCGGTAACGACCAACCATCGTGGGTTGCCGGCAAATCCCCGGTCTCACGCAACTGAGCGATGGTGGAGCCTACACCGATCTTTGCTGCGGCTTTTGCTAAGGCAACACCCGTGGCTTTGGAAACGAAAGGCACCGTGCGTGAGGCGCGCGGGTTGGCTTCGATCACGTACAGAATGTCTGCGGCCAGGGCGAACTGAATATTTATGAGTCCCCGTACCCCCACGCCTTTGGCGATTGCTTCGGTGGCCTCGCGAACGCGTGCTAACACATTGGGAGCCAGGGTGGTTGGGGGCAGCACACAGGCTGAATCGCCCGAGTGGATCCCGGCTTCTTCGATGTGTTCCATGATGCCACCCATAAACAGCTCGTGCCCGTCATAGAGCGCATCCACGTCAACCTCGATGGCGTCATCCAAAAATCGATCGACCAGGACAGGATGTTCTGGTGTGATTTCGGCGGTGGAATGTTCGATGTAGCTGGCTAAATGTTCTTCGTCGTAGACGATTTCCATGCCACGCCCACCAAGTACATATGATGGCCGGACGAGCACCGGGTACCCAATTTCATCGGCTACCGTCTTGGCGTCTTCGAACGACACTGCAGTTCCGTTTTTCGGTGCGGTCAGCCCAGCCTGCTGCAGTACCTGGGAGAATAGTCCGCGGTGTTCAGCAAGGTCAATCGCTTCTGGTGAGGTGCCCAAAATGGTGACACCAGCATCGGCAAGATCCTGGGCAAGTTTCAGTGGGGTTTGGCCACCCAGCTGGACGAACACGCCCTCTACCGGTCCGGTCTGCTCTTCGGCATGAATAATTTCCAACACGTCTTCAAGTGTCAACGGTTCAAAATACAGGCGATCGGACATATCCGAGTCGGTTGAAACGGTTTCTGGGTTGCAATTGACCAGCACGGTGTCGTAACCGGCTTGCTGCATCGCCATGGTCGCATGCACACATGAGTAGTCAAACTCCACCCCCTGGCCGATCCGGTTGGGCCCCGAGCCGAGGATGATCACCGTTGGGCGGGTATGTGCGCTGATTTCGGTTTCTTGGCCATCGTAGGACGAGTAGTGATAGGGCGCCTGAGCGATGTGCTCACCAGCCGCGGTATCAACGGATTTGTATACGGGACGGACTCCGAGCGCATGACGGACGCCGCGGACCACGGCTTCCTCCATATGCCGCAGCTGACCGATTTGCTTATCAGAAAAGCCGTGGCGCTTAGCGTATTCTAGGACGTCTCGAGTCAGTTCCTCGGCCTCGCGAATCTCGGTGGCCACTTCATTGATCAGCACCAACTGATCAATGAACCACGGGTCAATTTTGGTGTTTTCAAACACCTGTTCTACTGTGGCACCACCAAGAAGGGCGCGCTGTACTTGACCAAGTCGCGCAGTGGTCGCCGTTTTCGCGGACTCGAGTAGGTCGGCTACTTCACTCTCATCGGGCATCGTGAAGTCGAGCTCTGCAGCTTCGGTCTGTTCCAATGAGCGTAGAGCTTTTTGCAGCGCTTCAGCGAAGTTGCGGCCGAACGACATGACCTCGCCGACGGCTTTCATCGTGGTGGTCAACGTGGCGTCGGCGGCCGGGAATTTTTCAAAGGCAAACCGCGGTACCTTGACGACCACATAGTCCAGTGCCGGTTCAAATGCGGCGGTTGTCGTACCAGTGATATCGTTGGTCACTTCATCGAGGGTGTATCCCAGCGACAATTTGGTAGCGATCTTGGCAATCGGATAACCCGTGGCCTTCGAGGCCAGCGCTGAAGAACGCGAGACCCGAGGGTTCATCTCAATGACGACGATGCGTCCGTCTTCTGGGTTGACCGCAAATTGGATGTTACAGCCACCAGTGGCCACCCCGACTTCGCGGATAATTTTGATCGAGATGTCACGCATCTTTTGGAACTCACGGTCGGTGAGCGTCATCGCCGGAGCGACCGTGATGGCATCACCGGTATGCACCCCCACAGGATCGAAGTTTTCGATCGAACACAAGGCAATGACATTGTCTGCGCTGTCGCGCATCATCTCAAATTCATACTCTTTCCACCCGAGGATGGACTCTTCAAGCAACACTTCCGAAGTTGGTGAGTACTGGATTCCGGCACCGGCAATGCGGTGTAAATCGGTTTCGTTATATGCCATGCCGGATCCCAAACCGCCCATGGTAAACGATGGGCGCACCACCATCGGGTATCCGAGTTCTTTGGCTGCTTCAAGTGCCTCGTCCATGCTGTGGACAATCACGGAGCGAGCCGATTCGGCCCCACAGCGTTCGACCACGCCTTTGAAGGCGTCGCGGTCTTCACCGAGTTCGATGGCCGCAATGTTTGCGCCGATGAGTTCAACACCGTATTTTTCTAGCACGCCGGCCTTATCCAATTGGATGGCTGTGTTCAGCGCGGTCTGACCACCCAGGGTGGGCAAGATGGCATCGGGGCGCTCGGCGATAATAATTTTTTCGACGACTTCAGCGGTAATGGGTTCCACATAGGTGGCATCGGCCATCTCGGGGTCCGTCATGATGGTGGCCGGATTCGAGTTCACCAGAACAACCCGGATGCCTTCGTCTTTGAGCACCCGGATGGCTTGTGTTCCGGAGTAGTCGAATTCAGCGGCCTGGCCGATAACGATTGGTCCGGAGCCGATGACTAATACGGAGTGGAGATCTGTGCGTTTTGGCATGGTCTAGAAGTTCCTTAGTCTTATTTTCCGGTGGCCATCAGGGTTGCGAATTCATCGTAAACCGGGTGGGGTTCATCTGCGGTGAGCGCAGAATTCTCGGGATAGTACTGCACCGTGATCACCGGCAGATCAACAGCACGAAGTGCTTCAACAGACTGATCATTGAGACTGTACTGGCTCACGGTCACCTCGCCGAAGGCGGGGTTGGGTGCCGGATGCGTTCCCAGTGGCGTCTCAACGGCGTACTGGTGATTTTGGTTGGTAATCAAGCTTCGCCCAGAAGCCACGTCATAAACGGGCTGATTCGGTCCGCGTTGGGCCTGAGGTAATAGAACGTTGTGATATCCAAGGGCCGCAGCGAT
>JAJUIX010000208.1 GCA_029267455.1 Enteractinococcus sp.
ATGGGTAAACCGCTGGCTGAAGCCCGCGGTGAAGTGAACTACGGTGCAGAATTCCTGCGCTGGTTCTCCGAAGAAACCGTGCGTCACTACGGTCGGTTTGCCAACACCCCAGAAGGCAACCTGACGATGATCGTGCGCCACAAGCCGGTCGGTCCTTCGCTGCTGGTAACCCCATGGAACTTCCCGCTGGCCATGGCCACCCGTAAAGTCGCTCCAGCTGTCGCATCGGGTTCCACCATGGTGCTGAAACCCGCTCAGCTGACCCCATTGACTTCCCAGTACTTCGCCCAGGCGATGTTGGATGCCGGCCTGCCCGCAGGTGTGCTCAACGTGGTCTCCGGTTCGTCAGCTTCGGCCATCTCCGGTCCGCTGCTCAAGGACCGTCGCCTACGCAAGCTATCGTTTACCGGCTCGACCTCGGTGGGTCGTCGCCTCATGGAAGACGCCGCACAAAACGTCCTGCGCACCTCTATGGAACTTGGCGGCAACGCCCCGTTGCTCGTGTTTGAAGATGCCGACCTGGACAAAGCCGTCCAAGGTGCCATGGACGCCAAACTGCGCAACATGGGGGAGGCCTGCACCGCAGCTAACCGCATCCTGGTGCACGAGAACGTTGCCGAAGCCTTCCAGACCAAATTCGCCGAGGCCATGCGTGCCCGCAAGGTTGGTCGTGGAACTGAAGCCGACGTCAATGTCGGCCCCATTATCGACGAAAAAGCTCGCGAAGATGTCCACGGTCTCGTCACCGAGGCCGTCGACGCCGGCGCCCAGGTTGTGACCGGCGGGAAGAAAGTCGACGGTGAAGGCTACTTCTATGAACCAACCGTCCTGTCGGTGCAGGAAGACTCACCGATTCTGAAACAAGAAATCTTCGGCCCGGTCGCTCCAGTGGTGACCTTCAAGGACGAAGCACATGCGATTCAGCTGGCAAACGCCTCAGAATACGGTCTGGCCGCCTACATCTTCACCGAAAACCATAACCGTGCACTGCGCGTTGCAGATCAGATCGAGTTTGGTCTGATCGGATTCAACGCTGGCGTGATCTCGAACGCTGCCGCACCATTTGGCGGCGTCAAGCAGTCTGGCTTGGGCCGTGAAGGTGGTGCCGAAGGTATTGCAGAATACACCACCGTGCAGTACATCGGTATGCCAAATCCACATACCCAACCATAAGCTTTGGCTTATAGCTGGCCCCGTCGAGATGTTGAACTCGGCGGGGCCAGCCCCGTTAAGCTAGGAATATGCCCGCCTCAGAACACACGCAAACTCCCGTCCAATACCTTCCCCAGTGGGTCGACTCCGGCCACGACGACCGTCCCGTCCGGTCCAGCACTGACGAATATACCGGTCGTCAACGCAAGCTTGAGTATCCGCCTGCACCTCAGCCATCACCGGTGCCCGTTGTCGATAACCACACCCATCTTGATTTCCGCGATGGCTACGTGCGGTTGACGCCCACCGAGGTCATGGACGCTGCCGAAACCGTCAACGTCGTCGGGGCTATCCAAGTGGCTACCGATCGAGAATCCGCGCAATACACGATTGCGGCATTAGACCAAGAGCCTCGCTTGCGCGGTGCTGTCGCCATCCACCCCAACGACACCGTCAAACTGGCACAAGACGGCACGCTTGATGAGGCTATAGAGCAGGTCAAAGAATTCGCGCAGCACCCGCAAATGGTGTGTATCGGGGAAACTGGCCTCGATTATTACCGCACCGAGGGCGAAGAAAACTGGGAAATCCAAAAATACGCTTTCAAGCGCCATATAGAACTGGCCGTTGAGCTGGGCTTACCACTGCAAATCCACGACAGGGAAGCTCACGACGACGTGATCGCCACCTTGCTATCCATGGACAAGCTTCCAGAACACGTGGTCTTTCATTCATACTCCGGCGATGCGCAGATGGCCAGCATCTTGAATGAACACGGCTGGTACGCCTCGTTTTCGGGCATCGTGACCTTCAAAAATAATCACGACGCACGGGAGGCCGCTCGCCAGCTGCGCCAGGAACTCCTGCTGGTGGAAACGGACGCGCCGTTTCTGACCCCGCATCCATACCGCGGGCGACCCAACGCGCCATACATGGTGCCATATACCCTGTATCAGTTGGCACAAACTCGTGACCAAACCGTCGAAGATCTCGGTTCTGTTATCTTCGATAACACCCAACGGGTCTACGGTAAATTCAAGGCTAACTAGGGAACTTCTAGAGGTTGTAGAACCTGAGAGATAACACTGCTCAACAAATGAACGTTATCGATTTGTAACCATTGTTATCTTTCCGTTATAGTCATGGACTATGTCATGACTGGGCGGTAACTGGAACCGCCACGTCGGAACTACAACACTTTGGATTGTCTATATGTCAAGCATTTTCAGCGGCACTCTGACCAAGATCGTTGCCCAGGTTGCAGCCCTAGTCCTGGTAGTGGGCGGACTGGCAGCTTTTGTCATCACTCAAGCAAATGCCGATAAGTCAGCAAGTGCCACCGCAGAGAACGCAGAACAACCAACCGATCAGCCACTCAACATTGAACGTGTCTCCTCGATCAATCCGTTGAGTGCCGAACAAATCGATCTGCCACGCTCGATCAACATCACCGTCGCAGACGAAACAAAAGAAGTTTTGACCACCGGTGAGACCGTCCAGGAAGTCTTGGATAACGCCGGTGTCAGCGTTGGTGAAGACGATAAGGTTTCACCGAAACCCGATCAGACCATCAACGAGGACACCGCCATTACGGTCACCGTGGTAGAAAAGCGCGAGGTTACCGAAGAAGAAACCCTCGAATTCGAAACCACGCGTAAAAACGATGACACCCTCGAAAAAGGTAAAACCAAAACCGAAACCGAAGGTGAAAACGGAACCGTAGAAGTCACCTACGAGATCGTCACCGAAAACGGTGAAGAGGTCGACAAGACCGAAATCAACCGTGAGGTCATCAAGGAACCAACCAACGAAGTGATCCTTCGCGGAACCAAGGAACCTGAGCCCTCATCCTCCTCTTCATCCTCTTCCTCGTCATCCTCCTCATCTTCCTCATCTGAGTCTGAGGGGAACAGCGGAGCTTCGGCCCCAGC
>JAJUIX010000219.1 GCA_029267455.1 Enteractinococcus sp.
CTGATCTCAGCTCTAGTCGGCTCGCCCAATTTTGATGATTTTGCCAAGATCACCCTCAACGGCAACGAGATCGCTTTCGGGGTGCTCCTGACCGCGATCGTGAACTTTCTGCTGGTCGCAGCAGCCGTCTACTTCGCCATCGTGATGCCGATGAATAAGCTCATTGCGCTGCGACGTCAAGAGGTTGAAGTCGAAGAGGTAACACCAGAAGACATCGCGCTGCTACGCGAGATCCGAGATGCTCTCGTCAATCAACCACGGGCCGAGCGCTAGAAATCAGGAATGCACGGCAACCAGTTGTATTGCGGATTTTCGCACTGCGGAACCGCCATGAGCCCCACCGCCACAGCAGCAGTGATCAGTCCTACCATCACGATGATGCAAAACACGATCCAACGGCGAGCTTGCAGGTTTCTGGGGGGATCTGCTGAGACATTCTCCGGGTCATGACCGGCTAAGACGTTGGCTTCTTTATGAAACTCTTCAACGTTGCGCCGGAAATATCCGCTGGGCTTCTGGTGGTGGTTGTCAGATTGTTTGCGGTCGGTCACAGCGCCAGGTTCTCGGATACCACGTTGGCTAGGTGCTTAGCCTGATATTCAGCGGTTTCTTTATCAATTGCTTCAACCATCACGCGCACTACCGGTTCAGTCCCGGAAGGACGGAGGAGCACTCGCCCGTTTTCACCCAGTTGTTGTTCAACGCTGGTGACGGCTTCGGAGACTACCCCATTAGCGTTGACCCCGGTCTTGTCGACGTCTTTGACGTTGATCAACACCTGTGGCATGCGGGTCATGATGCGTGCAAGGTCAGCCAGTGGCTGTTTGGTTTCGTTCATGCGGGCAGCCAACTGCAGGCCGGTGAGGGTGCCGTCACCGGTGGTGGCCCACTGCGAGAAAATGATGTGGCCGGATTGTTCGCCACCAATGGAGTAGCCGTGTTCGTGCATGGCTTCGAGCACGTAGCGGTCACCAACCTTCGTTTCAACGACGTTGATGTGGTGGTCCTTCATCGCAAGCTTTAAGCCCAGGTTACTCATGACGGTTACCACCAGGGTGTCGTCTTTGAGCGCGCCCTGGTCTTTGAGCGCCACTGCCATGATTGCCATGATCTGATCGCCGTCGACAATCGAGCCCTTGTGATCTACGGCAAGGAAACGGTCGGCGTCACCATCGAGTGCAACTCCAAGATCGGCGCCGTGTTCCAGGACAGCCGCTTGGAGATTTTCCATATGGGTTGAACCGTAGTTTTGGTTAATGTTGAGTCCGTCCGGGTTGGCCCCGATGACGGCAACTTCGGCACCAGCATCGGCAAATACCTGCGGTGCCACGCCTGCACCGGCGCCGTGAGCAGCATCAATGACGATCTTCATACCGTCCAGACGATTCGGAAGGGTTTTCAATAAGTGCAGCACATAGCGATCTTCGGCGTCAGAAAAGCGCCGGACCCGACCAACCTCTGCCCCGGTGGGCCGCAGCGGTGGTTGTTCCATTTGGGCCACGATGCGGTCTTCTTGTGCATCGGTGAGTTTTTCCCCGCCGCGAGCTAAGAATTTAATGCCGTTATCGGGGGCGGGGTTGTGGGAAGCTGAAATCATGACCCCAAAGTCAGCATTAATGTCGTCGACCAGGAAGGCGGCTGCGGGGGTGGGCAACACGCCTGCGTCGTAGACGTCTACCCCGGAGGAAGCCAATCCGGCTGATACCGCTGCGGTAATAAACTCCGAAGAGATACGTGGATCGCGAGCGATAACTGCCTTGGGGCGGGCACCCTCGGCGTCTTCGTGGCCGAGTACTACGGCTGCTGCTTGGGCTAGTTCGGTTGCGAGCTCGACGGTAATGGTTTCGTTGGCTACGCCTCGGACACCGTCGGTACCAAATAATTTAGACATTGTTACCAATTCTGTGTGATCGGTGAACCTTTACAGTGGATAACCATAAAGGCTCTTTTCTGCATATTATCGGACATGCGGGAAAATACCACCGCGGCTTTCTCTATTTCTTCCTATGACGCGAGGCGGACCGCAGCTCAAAGGGTCCGATGAGGAAATCCGAACCGCGGGTCGTGCTATCTCGAGGTAGAAAACCTGATAGTCACCACCCATATTGTCCCTGTTTCCTCCCCCGTGTGAGCATCTGATTTTCTCTATTTTACCCGGTTTGCCTCTCTCGCGGCCGATTTCGCTCATCCTCAGATCTTCAAGCGTCGCCCAACCTTGTACAACTGTGTCGTGGTAGAGCTACCTTGTAGAAGGTCTATCTACGAAGTAATGGAGTAATGACATGAGAGACGGCAAGACATTTTTGTCTTTGGTCTTTGTCGGGCTTGTTGCATTCTTCAGCTTTTTCCTCTCCCCAGCGGCGCTTGCTGATACTGGACCGGATGCTGAAGGTGGAGCACCCGAAGGCGAACTATATGTAATCGGCACAGACACCACGTTTGCGCCGTTTGAATTCCGTGATCCCAACGGTGAGCTGGTCGGCATTGACATTGATCTGATGAAAGCCATCGCAGAAGACCAGGGCTTTCGCGTGGAGTTCCGGTCTATGGGATTCAATGCAGCCCTGCAAGCACTGCGGTCTAATCAGGTCGATGGGGTGATCGCCGGGGCGGGGATCACCGAAGAACGTCAAGAAGTTTATGACTTCTCGGATCCATATTTCACCGGTGAACTCACGATCGCTGCGCTGGAAGGCTCTGGGATCGAGGGCTGGGAGGATCTCGAAGGGGAAACGGTCGCAGTCAAAACGGGCTCATTGTCTGAAGAGTGGGCGCGGGAGATGCAACAAGAATATGATTTCGAGATCAACGCATTAGACCAGACCACAACCATGGTGGAATCGGTCAAGTCTGGGCACGACACTGCCCTGGTTGATGATCTTCCCATTATTGCCTACGGCATTCAGCAA
>JAJUIX010000011.1 GCA_029267455.1 Enteractinococcus sp.
CGTCGAATTCCGGTTCAACGTTTAAATCCTCGTATGTGCCAAAGCAGACTGCCAAAACGGGGCGCAATACTTTCGTTATAGCGTTACCCAGCTTTGACGTTCAGGCTTGATCTTCCTCTCAACTCGATATCAGGTAGTAATCGTTCCACGGCAAGGCGTTTCGGGCTTCCAACCCTAAAGATCTCGCGGTTCTTGCATATCCTGCAGGGGCCTCGGCTCGTGAAGCGACGTCGCGCAGCGTCTTAGGGGTGCGGCTGTCAGCGGTGAGTATTTGAGTAGGTGCTTCGACGAGACGGAGTAGGCCTTGATCAGCTAGATGTTATGAATTATGGGTGCTGTCGTGCTCTCGCAAGAAATCGCGGACATGATGGATGATTGCGTCGGGCTCGTCTACAAGTAATGCATGGCTGGCCTGCGGAAAAACTCGAACTTGTGCTGACGGCGCACTACGGCGGACGATATTAGCGGCGCGTCTTGAAATGAAACGGCTTCTACCGCTGAGCAAAACCGAAAGGGGCGTGTTGAGGGTTCGCCATTGCGCCTTCGTGAGGCGCTCAGGACGCGGGGTGCCGCGTTGAACAAATTCTCGTTTGCTCGCCATCAGAAGGTCGAGTGTCGCGGACTCGGGCAGTTTCCCACCCCGCACCCATGCAAGATACGAGAGATACTGATCCTCATCGCCGAACAGCATTCTTAACATCTTCGCCCACGTGCGCCAGGGGAGTCCGGTGATAGTTCCTGGTGGCTCAATAGCGGTGACGCTTCGTAGTTTCGCGGGGTCGTGCACGAGTTGATTTACGCAGACCCACGCCCCGTAAGAAAATCCCACGATATGCACGACCTCAAGGCCTAACCCGTCGAGAGTCTCGTTGAGCCAGGCTGCTGCTTCTATGCCGCTAGGTATCGGCTTGGTCTGCACACTTCTGCCAGCATCCCAGATGGTGTCGACAGCAATCACCGTGCGATCGGCGCTCCAGGCTTCCGCGAAAGGACCCCATGGCGCGATGGTACTTCCGCCACCGGGAAGGAGAAGGACCGGCGTTCCATCACTGGGCCCTTCCACGGTCGACGCGACAGTACGGCCAAAGCTCGTAGTTATCTCCAGGTCGACTCGGGTGGGCCAGCTGGTCATTGCACGGTCAAAGGCTTGCTTGAAACGAGCCTCGGCGGCGTCGTCTATGAACTTACCAACGTTTTTTCGCATGTAGGAAGCATAACCTCGTACTGTGCTGCGAGTTGCGACTCCATCCACTCGGTGTTTCGGGCCCAGCCGTACCGCGGGCCGAACATGCGCAGGTGAGAAAAAGTGTACGGCAAAACGCGTTTTTGCATGAGGGCATTACTCTGACATCGCTTCAAGGGGTGTATACGGCTCGAGAGGGAATGTAAGCCATTATCGGACGGTGGTGGAACGGGCACTGTCGGTGTGGTCCTCCGCTGATCTCCATGGGCAAGGAGCGATCGCCGCGGCTTATTCAGGCTGCCAGGTTGCTATCTCGTCATGGACGTAAAGCAAATTAATTGCGCTGCGCTATTGACTGGAAATCGATGCTGCAGTAATTTAGGAACATGTTCGAAAAAAGACGGGGGTATAGACCCCAAGACGTATCAGTAAGACCGAAGCTCCGTGGACGTGGAGCTCTCGGTGTGGCGGCAGCGCTCTCGGTCCTTCCAGCGATAGCGGCCGTCATTGACCAGCAATCAATACGAGCTCTCCAGGAGTATGCGCTTTCTATGTACGGTGCGAGTGGCATCGATGTGGATCCCGGGTTGTTATATGCGGTGGTCTATACAGTCGCCGGCACTTTTGTGCTCTTCTGGCTGATCGCGGCTGTGACCTCGTTGATAGGTCGCCGACTGGCGCTCTGTACCGGGGTAGTCGTGGTACTGTTGAACGCCATGGTGGCACTGACAATGTTGTTCGCAACTGAGTATGGGAGCAATGTGTTTCCGCCACTGTGGGGCGTTCTAGTCGGGGTGCCCGCGCTTGTGGGAGCCTTCGCCATTGTGTTGATTAAGCGCAGCCCGCAAGTTCGTGCAGCGTGAGGGAAAGGGCTTGACAGGAGAACATCGTGTCCCAGAACCTCAACAATCAGCCGAGAAAGCGGACGAGAGGGCGACCCCCCGCGACATCTGCCTCAGAGATTCTCGCCGGGGCTCGACGGCTCATCGAAAGGGACGGGTGGGAAAAACTCACCATCCGTAGCCTTGCGCGAGAGCTAGGCATCGGTGCGACGACGATCTACCACCATGTGCAGGACCGCGAAGATCTTTTAGTCCAATTGATAAGCGACTACGCGACGACTCTACCTCGTCCTGAATTGCCTCGGGATCCCCGTGAGAAAATTATTGCGGCAATAACCGCCCTTCGGAATGCTTTGCGAGAGCTGCCATGGGCAGCCGAAGTGCTCACCGTCGATGGATTTGTTGGCAGGCTGAGCGATGAGGCACTGTGGTTTGTCGAAGCGATCCTCGACGGTGCAAAACGTAGCGGTTGCAGTACCGAAGAAGCTGTCAAATTGTTCCGTAATCTTTGGTATTTCACCGTGGGGGAGCTGCTTGTTCATGCACATAGCGGAGCACTAGAAGGGCCCGCGGTGGATCGTTCGCGGCTTCTCAAGCAAGACGCAGCTCCGTTCAGCGGTCGAGACGTTTCCAAGGTCCCGCAGCTAGCTTCGATCGGCCGAGATTGGCCAAGCCTTGCCGCCCAGGACTCGTTCTCGGATGGTGTACGAGCTCTCGTTCACGGCACACTCGACCGTCTCGCGTAACGCGAGTGAGAGCCACTATTCACCCGGGCCAGAGTTCTGCAGGGCGGGGCTGCTCTACTAAGCCCGCGGTTGCATGATTCGTCGTAAACAACTCACCGTCCGGTGCCATACGCAGGCTTGGTCCAAACCGTGAACACGCTGGTGCGATGAGCCCGTCTCTGGCCGGCATAAGTGGAGGCTCGGATGTCTCACCAAATATCCTCACCATCATTTCCCTCGTGGCACTCTAACCGAAAGTAATTATCATGAATGCTGTTTCCCGCGTGCGAGGACATTCGGCCCAACGTCAACGAACCGGCTCCATTCTTACCGCCGTGAACGGTGTGCAGCTCCTGGTGTCTCTCGACTTGTGTATCGTGAACGTCGCGCTGCCAGACATCGCCGAAGGTCTCGGCTTTGCGCCAGCAGAATTGACCTGGGTAATCCACGCCTACGCACTGACATTTGGTGGGTTGCTCCTCCTCGGCGGCAAGCTTGCTGACCTTGTCGGACGGCGTCGTACCCTCCTATTCGGGCTGTTCATATTCGCTGCCGCGTCGTTGCTAGCGGGCTTAGCCACGTCCCCCGGACTGCTCGTTGCCGCTCGTGGACTCCAGGGGCTTGGCGCCGCAGCCATGCAACCAGCCTCGTTAGCAGTCCTGACCACTACTTTCCCCGCAGGCCGTGCACGCGCGCGAGCCTTCGGAATGTGGAGCGCTATCAATGCGCTCGGTGCAGCCCTTGGTGTTGTACTTGGCGGTTTGGTGACTGAATTCGCTGGTTGGCGGTGGGTAATGCTGCTCAACGTTCCCGTGGCGCTAGTTCCCCTTCTGCTGGCTGGGCGGGCCATCCCCAAAGACAACCCCGTCAAGCGGTCGCGCCGCCCCGATGTCCTCGGTGCCATATTGGTCACAGTGGGGATGACCATGCTGGTATATGCTGTTGTGCGCAGCACAGAGCTGGGTTGGAAAGCACCCCAGACGGTACTCACCCTCGTGGCAGCGGCCGGAGCACTTGTGCTCTTTGTCGTCGTCGAGAGGTCTCCGCGACGTGATCCGATCCTGCGCCTCGGCCTGCTGGCCAACCGTAGCGTTACGGGATCGAACGTCTTCAACTTACTGATCGGGGCAGCCATGGCCTCGTGCTTTTACTTTATCTCGCTTTACGTGCAATTAGTTCTTGGCCACCCGCCTGCCATAACCGGGTTCATGTTCTTACCATTTGCACTCGGAGTTATCGTTGGAGCGGTCCTCGCGGTAAAGTTGGGAGGTCAATTTGCACCGCGAACGTTAATGCTTGTTGGGGCTCCCGTGACAGCACTGGGCTTCGCTTGGTTCGGTCTCATGCGAGCCGACGGCACCTTCCTCACGGATGTGCTCGGCCCCTCGCTGGTAGCGAGTATCGGCTTTGGGCTGTGTCTTGGGCCCGTTGTTTCTACGGCAACTCACGGAGTAAAGGATGAGGAAGCCGGCATGGCATCAGGACTGCTAGCCAGTGCACGACAGCTTGGCGCCTCTCTAGGGCTTGCGGTGTTGGGGACGATCGCACAGCACCGCATCGGAACGGAAGCCACCGCTGAGGCTTCATCGGCTGGGTACAGCTTGGGGATGTTCGTTGGGGCAGGGCTGTTGGTCCTCGCCGCGGGTGCAGCGTTCGTCATGCTCCCTCGTCATCGCACCGGCTGAACCATAATGGACCACTTCCGGTGAGCAGTAAAGCGTTTCGGCGCATTTTGCTTTTGCCTGTGTCAAGGTAGCAGCCTGTCGTCAGCAACTTCGTCCTGTGGGAGGCTCACGAAACGCCCGACCGGTGCGGCCGTTTCGTGAGCCGATAAGGACCAAAGAACATGCCGTGTGTCTATCACAATGCAGTGATCGCAACGCTCGACAGACCGGAACTCACGAAAAGTAGGGACGGGTGATGAGTTCCAGGGCGTGTCCCGAGGGGTCTTTGAAGTAGACTCCTCGTCCACCGTGCTCAGTATTCGTCTCATTCGGCCTTGTCATTTGTGGATCTGCCCAATGAGTGATGTCCCAATCGACCAGTCGTGCGTAGGCGCGGTCGAAGAGTTCATTATCAACTAAGAACGCGTAGTGCTGCATCTGAATATCTACAGGCGGTTCTGCGAACTGCAGCATCACTCCGTCATCAAGCATGATATTCGTGAAAAGGCCCCACGATTGAGCCTCCGTGGCTTCTATGAGATCGCAATAGAATTTAGCGGACTCGTGCCGGTCTTTCGCGGCAATGATCGTATGATTGAAAAGCGCTGGCATAATAGCCTCCTGTCAGTAGTCTCTCTAAATCGGTGCGTGTCGTTGGTTACATATGTACAGTTGACCTGCACCGGGGAGGGGCCCGCGCGCTAGGCGGGGCGACAGGAATATGGGGGAGCGGGAGAGGCGGCCGTAAAGGCCGGTCGCGGGTCAGTACGCGACCGGGTTGCCTAACCGTGCGTGGCAGAATGCCGATCCGGTCTTCACCCTACTACCGTAAACCACTCTTGCGTCGGGGTCTAGGACCTCTGGTATGAGAGTTGTCCCAGCAGCTGTTCCTAGGGTGGGAGCGGTGGTTGAACCGGAATTACCGATCATGAAACTCCTGAGTCCGACGATGATTGCGTGGAGAACGTTTTGGACAGACACCGGGATCTAACCTCCCGGATAGCGAACGTAAACGTTTCGATGCCGGCGACTCAAGAGTCGAGTATTCATTTCGTGACCCCGTCGTTGAACAACGCTTGCGACCTTGACGGCATGGTGTTTGTGTGGAGCTTGAAATATCTTTTCGAAGATTTCGGGAGTAAACATGACTGAGAATCTGAACGGGCACACCATCGCATTCGTGGCTACCAACGGCGTTGAGCAAGATGAACTAACCTCACCGTGGGAAGCCGTGAAAAAAGCAGGAGCCACCCCAGTTCTGGTGTCCGACAAGACAGACAGCATCACTGCAATGCAGGGCGATTGGGAACACGGGGATTCTTTTAGGGTAGACCGCCACATCAGTGAAGCCAAAGTTGAAGATTTCGATTCCCTGGTCCTACCTGGTGGCACCTTGAATGCTGATGCGCTCAGAACTAATAATGACGTCCTGAACTTCGTGCGTGGATTCTTTTCGGCGCAGAAACCTGTGGCATCAATCTGCCATGGCCCCTGGATACTGATTAATGCGGGTGTTGTGGAGGGACGAACCCTGACAAGTGTCGATAAGATCTCCCTTGATTTGAAGAATGCCGGCGCAAATTGGGTCGATCAGGAAGTCGTCGTCGATAACGGTCTGACCACCTCCCGCAACCCAGGTGATCTCGAGGCGTTCAACGCTAAGCTCCTTGAAGAAGCAGCTGAAGGTACACATCGTCAGCAGACTGTGTGATCCTACGTATGTAGTGTAGGTTTACGCCTCTGAAGGCCCGTCGTCGAACGATCGGTGACGGGCCGTTCGCTTGCGCTATGGTAGGTGAACTGGCGCGAGCGATTGATGGCCGTGCCCGCCGGTTGTAGCGTTCTCGATACCGGAATCTTGTTCAAATCTGTGAGGCATTATGGTGGTTATAGAGGAAACGAAACAAATCCGTCTATCACCAGATAAAGGAACCGTGAGTAATGACTTTCTCAGTCTATCTTTCCGGCGAGATTCACACCGATTGGCGTGATGAGATCAAGCGCGGCGCGGAAGCCGCAGGACTGGACGTGGAGTTCACCGCGCCGGTGACCGACCACCCTGCTAGCGACGCCGCCGGCGACCATCTGGGCGAAACCGAAAGCCAATTCTGGCGCGATCACCAGTCCGCCAAGGTCAATGCCATTCGCACGCGCACCCTGATCGAGAAGGCTGACATGGTAGTGGTGCGCTTCGGGGACAAATACAAGCAGTGGAACGCCGCCTTCGATGCTGGCTACTGCGCTGCGCTGGGTAAACCCTATGTGACCCTTCACGATGCGGATATCGTCCATCCGCTAAAGGAAGTTGACGCTGAGGCTCATGCCTGGTGCACGACAACCGATCAGGTCGTGGAGACCCTGCGGTACGTGCTCAAAGCGTGATTCCGTGGGCCCAGGCGTTCGTCCTGGCCTTCGGTTTATGTGGCTTTGCCGCCGGAGACTGAAGATGTTTGATCGGCATCTATCAGAATCTTCTTGTTTAAAGTAGATAGAGCAGTAGCACGACAATCGATGAATTGGTGTGAAAATCCGCGATGGACTATTCGCTCAAGGTAGCGTGAAAAATAATTTGAGAAGGATGAACCATGACCATACCACCGGCTCGTGGTAGATCTTATGCTGCCCTAGCTCTGGTAGCTGTTTTCGCGCTGACCGCATGTTCTGGAGAGCTAGCCGATACCAGTGATAATGCAGGTTCCACGACCCAAGAAGAACCGAAGCTCCCCTCAGCGGAACCGGGTATTGTCTTTGCAGATTTTCCAGAATCAGTCGCTGCGGCAGAAACGTTTCGTCCGGAACAGGATGAGGTCACAACCCCAGTCGGTACTCTAACCATTCACAACGTTGAGGTTGTGGAAACGGTCCCGGCGGCGGCCGTGGAAGTTAAAACAAGAGAGTTTGAAGGTGAAGCCCGCCCAGCTGATGGGGAAATCTTCCGCATTCTCAATCTCAGTTTCACCTCTGATGCGAGTGAAGTGGCCGAAAGCGAGGACCAGCCCTACCCGGTCTTGGCGTTGCGTTCCAGCGATCTCAACCTTCATTTGTCTCACCTCGTCACAGGGCAAGAACACCGCATCCTACTGTCATTGCCCGAAGACGAGCAAGCGCACTTAGTGGTGTCTTATCAAGGAGATCAGCAATACGTAGATGTTGCGACTGGCGAGCTTCTGGATGAAGGCGTAGAGAATACACTTTGAGTAAATACTCACTTAGGGTTGGGCATTGTTACTCAAGTCAGATAATGGTTCGTAGAGGATGTACCGGACCGAGTGAGTGAGGCGGGGATACACAATGGCGTCACCTGAAAATATTCTCTTACACCTTTCCGAGGATGAAGAGCAGCAGGTTCGAGAGGTGTTCGCGCGCCTCGAGGAGCGGGGATTCCCCTCGCAGAAACAGACGCCTCACATCACCATCACCTTTTCGCCGGCCATGGCAGATCACGTCGTCCAGCGGGCGGCGGAATTACTCCCGTCGACGATTCCTGCGCCTTTTCGTCGCGAGGGCACAGTGGTCTTCGGGACGAAACGCAAACAGACTGTGGCTTGGTTACTCGAAACTTCCGATGAACTGGAGCTTGCTGCCCGTGAGATCAGCGCACTTAATCCCAACGGACGTGGCCCCCGCTGGATCCCACATTTGACGATGGGACTGCGACTGCCACGTGAGATAGTTCCCGATTACATACGTGCGCTCGATGAACTGACATCCACTCATCTCAAAGAATTGACTGCGGTGCGGGCCGCGTACTGGCGTCCGCGAACTCAAGAGCTTACTGTTCTTGCTGCAGCGGATTCGACGGCTGACATAGTCACTAAGGCGAACTAGCTTTAGGCAGGGAGTACTCCGGCCTCCATGTAGCTGTAGCGGCGCCCGTCATGAGCCGATAAGCTGTTTTTGAGACGCTTGCCGAAGGCGAGCGCACCCCGAGGTTGAGTTCTGAGAGCTGGACATGAGCGTTGCCAATGAGAAATCCCTTTCGGGTATCAGTCGGCCCAAACTGCCCCTACCTCCGCCAGCGTTAGTCGGCCTCGCGTTTGGTGCTCAAGTGCTGTTGAGCAAGCGTCGTGCAAGCTCGACAGGATCGCGGATCGCTGGCCTGCTGATCGCGGGAGCCTCGATCTCACTCGACGTTGCAGCCACCCTAGAATTCAAACGAAACAACACGACCATGGACCCGATTACGCTTGATGCCACGAGCCTGGTTGAAACGGGGCCCTATCGGTGGACGCGTAACCCCATGTACCTTGGCGCCACCGGCCTGCTTGTGGCTCACGCCGTGGCGCGGCGTTCATGGCCAGCTCTGATCCCAGCGGCAGTCTTTGCTACGCTCATCGATCGCTTCCAGATCCCAGCCGAAGAGGCCGCCATGCGACAACTTTTCGGCTCTGAGTATGAACGCTATCTGGCGGGGAGGCCGCGGTGGCTCGGGCCTGTACCCCGTCGTCGTGATGCATAGCCTGCTCGATGGTTCGCGGGCATAGCGGCGACGCTGACGAACTCGTCCATGGGGTGAAATACCCATACGCTCCAGCACAAGATGGGCACTCTTTCCGATGTCACCCCGACTTCGATTCCGTAGCGTAAGGAATACGGAACGGCATCGGGAGGGGTCATGAAAACACAATACGTAGAAGCCGTTATTATTGGGGCTGGTCAGGCCGGACTGTCGGCTGCGTATCATTTGCAGCGCAGGGGAGTGGAATGCCTCGTGCTCGACGGGATCTCCCGAATTGGGGACCAGTGGCGAGATCGCTATGACAGTCTTCGTCTCTTCACACCGGCTTACGCTGACAGCCTTGATGGCTTAGATTTCCCTGGTGATCGGCAAGCATTTCCAAGCAAAGATGACATGGCTGAGTACTTAGCGCTGTATGCTCTCACCCACGAGCTTCCTGTCCGGTTACGCAGCCAAGTGCGGCGATTGACTACAGGAGCTGACGGCGGCTACGTCGTCGAACTGGAACAAGAGCAGCAACCACAACGCCTCACCTGCGACGTCGTCATCATCGCCACGGGAGCGTTCGGACAAGATCCAAGTATCCCGGGCTTCGCCGACGAGCTAGCGCCGAGTATCCATCAAGTCCACTCGAGTCGCTACCATGGTCCGGCCGATCTGCCAGAGGGTCCGGTCCTGGTGGTTGGCGCTTCGCACAGCGGTCTAGATCTGGCGTTTGAGCTGGGTGCAGACCGACAGACCACGTTGGTGGGGCCCGCACGCGGAAACGTTCCTCTTGAGTGGGGCACACGATTAATGCGTGGCGCGTTCCCCCTCATCGAGTTCGTGTTTCAACATGTGCTGACACGACGCACCCCGATGGGACGCAAGGTGTTCGCGATGTTGCGTCATCACGGTGTACCACAGCTTCGGATCAAGGCACATCATCTGGCCGAACGTGGCGTCGAGTGGATCCAAGAACACATCGTTGGTGTTTCAGACGATGGTCTGCCGCAGCTAGCGAATGGTCGCACATTTGAGATCAACAGCGTTGTGTGGGCCACCGGTTTCAAACACGACTACTCGTGGGTTGATCTGCCACTTCCTATCGAGGACGGGTGGCCGGTCGAATATCGAGGCGTCGTGAAAGAGTTGCCGGGATTGTATTTCCTTGGCTTAGCCTTCCAGTACGCCTTCGCTTCAGGTGAGATGAGTGGTGTGGGACGGGACGCCGCCTATATTGCCGATCGTATCCGGGAACACACAAAGGATCGTGTTCTGGTGGCTTGAACTACCTCAAGAATCGCGATTATAAAATCCCTGTTGCATCGCCCCTTTGGGCAGCTCAACAGGGATTTTTGTCTGTCCCTCTGAGACCTACATTCTTCGGTGCGGACTAGAATGAGGTTATGGACGTGGTCAAAGCACTTCACCGTGCTCGCGAGGCTTACGAGCGTCGCGAATGGCTCACCGCCTATAAGACACTGTCGGATCTCGATAACACAGCGCTCCCGGCAACTGATTTCATCACCCTCGCAGATAGTGCCGAACTTCCCGGGCATTCCAATGATGCAATCCAGGCATTGCAACGCGCTCATCATTCCGCCCTGGGCGCTGCTGAGCCGCTGATCGCAGCCCGCGCGGCCGCACGCCTAGCAATGATTCTGGCCTTCCGAGGGGAAACTGCAGTAGCGGCTGGTTGGATTGCCGGCGGCGAGCGGCTGCTGAACGAACTGGATCGCGACGTCGCGGAACGTGGGTACCTTCTCATCGGACGGATGTTTGAGCGCATTGGCGTGGGCGATATTGAAGGGGCTGCTCCGTTGCCACCTCGGATCATTGAGTGTGGCCGTCACCATGGCGATGCCAACCTGTTGGCGATGGGGCTCAACCAGCAAGGACGGGTGCTGACCGTCTTTGGTCAGATTGTCGAAGGAGTTCGCTTCCTTGATGAGGCCATGACCGGTGTCGTCTCGGGTGAAGTCGATGAGCCGCTGATTGCCGGCGAGGTGTATTGCTCCATGATTGAGGCGTGCCAGTGGATCGGGGACTGGGGTCGAGCCGCCCAGTGGACCCGTGCGCTCACGACGTGGTGTGACGAGCAGTTTGGCCTGGTGGCCTTCACCGGACAGTGTGCCGTACACCGGGCACAGCTGATGCGCTTCAATGGTGCCTTTCGGGACGCCGTCGAAGAATTGGAGCGAGCAGTCGAGCGGTATCGGGCCGCCGGCAATGACGATGCCGTTGCACTGGCCTATACCGAGCGTGGAGATGTACTGCGTCTGCTCGGGGACCTCGAAGGAGCCGAACAAGCCTACGCTGATGCGGTCGTGCACGGTAGCGACGCCCAGCCTGGCCGCGCACTTCTGAGTTGGTGCCGCGGCGACCTCGACCAGGCAGTAGCGACGGTGCGACGAATTCTGGAATCAACCCACGGGGCCATCTTCCGGCATCGGCTGATCCCCGGTTGCATCGAGGTCCTAGTTGCTGCGGGCAACGTCGACGATGCAGGCGGGCTCGCTGATGAACTCTCCGCTATCGCTGAGGACTTTGGCAGCGTGGCTGTGCGTGCCGCAGCGGGGACAGCCATGGCCCACGTCGGGATTGCACGGGGCGAATTGGATGCCGCACTGGCGGCCGCCAAGTCGGCTCTGCATTCCTGGTTGCAACTTGATGCTGCCTATGAGGTGGCGCGTTCGCGACTTCTGATCGGACGAGCACTGCAACTTCTCGGGGATGACGAGGGCGCGGTCCTCGAACTACGAACTGCCTTGGCTGCGTTTGCCTCTCAGGGTGCGCTGTCGGATGCCCGCGAAGCAGCTCGGCTACTCGGCGAAGATGATCGCCCCGGCGGGCTCACCACCCGAGAGGTAGAGGTTTTGCGTCTGGTTGCCGCTGGGAGAAGTAACTCGCAGATTGCCAAAGAGTTGCAGTTGTCTATCAAAACGGTAGCCAGGCACCTGTCAAATATTTTTATCAAGCTCGAGGTAAGCTCCCGGACGCAGGCGGCTGCAGTCGCCCGCCAGCACGGTCTTGTATGAGTGCAGCTGGAGGCCCTCTGCCAGCGTCGAGGATCCGGATAACTGGACCTGAGGAAGGCTTGAATTGTTCAATCAGATCCCCAGCCACTTCTGTCACTCCGATAGGGGAGACTGGGTCCCCACTGGCACATGGTAGAGCCTGCTTCCGAACCGTGTGAGGAGGGTTTGCAGCACCATTGATCGCCCTGCAAGCAGCGCTTAAAGTATTACCCACAATCGCGAGGTAGCGTCCCGGTGTTCCTCTCGCCCAATACTGTATTCCGGCCCGGTGAGGTGTGGGCCAAGAGCCGACGAACGCGCCTAACGTGGCATAGGAGATGAACCGATGAGTGCCATAGATCCCCGGGAGGGAACCGATCGAGAACTTCACGAGCTAGAGGCTCAACTATCCGGGAGTTTCATTCGACCCGAAAACCCGCTCTATGATGAGGCCCGGACGGTGTGGAATGGGATGATAGACCGGCGCCCGCGGGGCATTATCCGTGCCGCATCGGTCGATGACATCGCCCCGGTACTGGCGGCGGCCCGGCGCACCGGTCTGCCACTAGCAGTACGCGGTGGTGGAC
>JAJUIX010000135.1 GCA_029267455.1 Enteractinococcus sp.
TGGCGCGGCATCAGTTCGGGGTGCTGGAGCTGTAGATGGGCCACGAATGAGGATTCCATCCCGAGTGGCTCGTTGGGCGAAAACATGGTGCGGTAAGGGGGTTCTTTCTTCAACGTGGTGACGAGGTCAGGGCTAGGCAGTGAATCTACTCGCCGCCCTTTTGGACAAAGCTTTGCACAAACTCTTCAGCGTTGACTTCCAAGACATCGTCGATTTCATCGAGCAACGAGTCCAGATCGGAAGTTTGTGCGGCAGCGGCCCCTGGCGCTGGGGCGTCTGCAGGTGGTGGATCGGGCAGGTAGTTTTCTTGGGCACGTTGGGCGTGGCGGCGTTGTTCTTGTGCCATGGTTTGCTCCTTTCGTGACCGGAACGTTTAGTCTCCGGTTACTCTATATGGTTGTAACAGTTCTAGTAGTCGACCTATTTCAGCGCGGTTGGCCGCCGTGTCGTCCAGGCTCAACTGTGGTTTTCCTGCCGCGAGAAGACCGTCGTGGTGGTCTTGAGTCCCGGCCAGGGGTTCCATGAGATGAAAGCGCTGGATGGGGCCGCTGCGGAACGGGCGGACCAGTACCGAATCCCAGGATACGCCGGCGAGGTGTGCACCGAAGCGATCAATGAGCCGCCCGCGCGTCCACGCGCGCGTCGTCGTGGGTGGAAAGTGCATGGCCTGTTGTATTTGTTCCTCAGAGACGAGGGTGCGGATTGCTCCCCGAGCCACCAGTGTGTGGTAGAGCCCTTTGTGATGCCGTAGATCAGCCCACTGGAGGTCCAGCATCGCTAATTTCGCATCGTCCCAGGACAGCTTGTGACGGGTGCGCATCGCGTTGAGTAATTGATACTTGGCGACCCAGTCGAGTCGATCTGCCAGTTGCATCGGGTCGTGTTCCAGTAAGTCCAGCACTTGCGCCCAGGCGTTGACGACGTCACGACTCTGGTCATCATCAATGCCATAGCGGTTGAGGTAGTCTTGGGCCGCTTGTTGGTAGATGCGCTGAATGTCAATGGCCGTCATCCAGCCGCGCCCGTTGACCAGCACCTGGGTTTTTAGGGTGGGGTCGTGAGAAATTGCCTGAAGCGCTTTGACGGGTTCTGCCAGTTCGACCATGGGGAGCTCGCCCAGTTCGATCATGGACAGCACCAGCGAGGTCATGCCCACTCGCAACCACGTGGAGTACTGGGAAAGGTTGGCATCACCGATAATGACGTGTAAACGTCGGTAAGCATCCGGGTGGGCATGCGGTTCGTCGCGGGTGTTCACGATGGGCCGTCGGATGGTGGTCTCTAAGCCGACCTCTTCCTCAAAGAAGTCTGCCCGCTGAGAGATTTGAAAACCGGGTTGTTGGTTCAGATTGCCAATGCCGACGCGGCCGGCACCGGTAATGATCTGCCTGGTGGTGAAAAACCCAATGATGTATTCAGTGAGTTCATCGAAATCAAGGTCGCGAGCGACCAGGTAATTTTCGTGGGCCCCATATGAGACGGATTTGGAGTCCGTGTTGTTTTTATACAGCAGTACTTCGGGCGCTCCATCGGAGGCTGCGATGTGGTCGGCAGCCTGTTGGACAATTCGGTCTCCGGCTTGATCCCAGATGACGGCGTCTATCGGGTTGGTTGTCTCTGGGGAGGAGTACTCCGGGTGCGCGTGATCAACGTAAAATCGTGCGCCGTTCGGCAGAATGAGGTTGACCAGCATATGGACTTCTTGTCCGTCATCGCTTACCATTGCTCGGTCTGTCAGCTGGGTCGGATGGGCAATCGATCGGGGCATTTTCCAACCGCGCGCATCACTGAGCGGGGATTCTTCGTTATAGTCCCATTCGGTACTGGCGACATTGGTGCCGTCGGTCGCGAGTTTATGTCCGTAGGCGTTGACAAGTTCTAATGACAACACGGAATGCGACGCTTCCGGGTGGGCTGGGGCGTGAATACCGAATTCGGTTTCTAGTCCGACGACTCGGTGCACCCCGTAGCCGACCGTGGGACGGTTAGCAGGAAACTTTTCGGCCAGGGCCGGTGGAACCAGGGAGAGGGATCTCATGCTGCCGGCCCCTCCTGTATCACCCGAAGCGCGATGGCTTGGCCACTTCGGTGACCGGCGAGGCGTAACCATTGCTGGGGTGCCGCGGTGTCCGGCAGGTCAAGCTGCTGGAATTTTTCTTCCCGCACGGCCTGCAGTAAGTGACTGGTTTTTAGTCCCTTGCCGGCTTGATGGTTGGTGCGCAGCGCGTCGAGGTAGTCTTTGATCGCTAATCGTTTGGCGCGGTCAACAATATTGGCAATGGTCGCGCCCGAAACAAAGTCAGCAAAGTACAACACCTCGGTCGAGCCGTCGTGATAGGTCACTTCCACGAAGGCATTGTCAGCGTTACGGGCATAGAGGGCTTCCACGGATTCCGTGATCATATGATCGATCGCGGCTTCCGTAGTGCCGTGGGCGGCAATTTCCTGCGGGTGGATGGGCACTTCGCGGGTCAGGTAGATGCCAAAGATCTCTTGTGCTCCAGCGGCGTCTGGCCGGTCGACCCGGATTTTCACATCCAAGCGTCCGGGACGAAGTATCGCTGGATCAAGCATGTCCTCACGGTTTGAGGCCCCGATGACAATCACGTTCTGCAGTGCTTCAACGCCGTCAATCTCAGCTAACAGCTGTGGGACGATGGTGGTTTCCACGTCTGAGGACGTACCGCTTCCCCGGGTGCGGAAGAGGGATTCCATCTCGTCGAAAAAGATCACAACCGGATAGCCGTCGGAGGCCATTTCACGAGCCCGGGAGAAAATCGTGCGAATGTGACGTTCGGTCTCCCCGACGTATTTATTCAGCAGTTCAGGACCTTTAATGTTCAGGAAATACGAATGATCTACCCCATCGGCGCGTTCGGCCAGTGATTGGGCGACGGCTTTGGCGATCAGCGTCTTACCGGTACCCGGTGGGCCGTACAACAAGATGCCTTTGGGTGGCTCCAGTTTGTGTTCGTGGTAGAGCTCAGGATGTAGGAAGGGTAATTCGACGGAATCGCGGATCTGTTCGATCTGTTCTCCCAGCCCACCGATATCGTCGAAGGTGGCATCTGGGACCTCTTCCAGCATGACATCCTGAACGTCTGAGATATCCAGCACCTGGGTGGCGTAACCGGCACGGTAGTCAACCAAGACGGCATCGCCGACACGAATACGCTTATCCTGCAGCTCACCGGCGCGTTTTATTACGTGCTCATCGTCGGTGCGGCCCACCACGAGCAAACGATCGTCGTCGAGAAGCTCTTTGACGCGTCCGGTTTCTCCGGTATGGCTCGCGCCGAGGACGGCCACGATGGACAGGCCTTCATCGAGGAGCACTTCGCTGCCCGAGGTGACGGCAGCAGGATCGAGTAGCGGCGATATGTGGGTCCGCATCTTCCGGCCCGAGTACAAGATGTCGGCACTGGGTCGGGCGACCGCGGGCAGCTCGACGTCGGGATTATGTTCCCGACCAGCGTGAACCTCAAGAACGGTGCCAAAACTGAACGGTGGTTGGGCATTATCGGCGATCGAGTCTTTCAGCGTGCTGATCTCTTCACGCGTCAGGTTGAGAATTTCCACCATGCGCCGGTTATTGCGGGCAGCGGTATCAAGATCTGCACGAAGTTGCCGATTATTTTCCACGAGTGTGGCGAGTCGACGCCGCGTCGAATCGAACTTCTGCTGCAAATCGCTATGCGCCTGGGCAGATACGGAATCCCGGGGTGTTTCGATCGGCGTATTGTCTGCCAAGCTACCCTACCTCCAATAGTTCACGAACATGTGATGTATAGTCTACGCCGCTTCGGCAGATAGGTGACAGGTTTATGCCTGCTGCTCATCGTCTGGTGGCGAATTCTGCTCATCTTGTGCCGCTTCCAGCGATTCAACGGCCCGTTGGGCCTGAGCTTTCGACTGGCGCACCGCCTTCTTAGCGCGTTTGATAGTCGGTTCCCGCTGGCCGTGGTCTTCGGGACGCCACTTCTCTGGCTCCTCAGGAGTCCAAATATCCATGTCTTCTTGTTTGAACGTTTTGATCCGACGTCGTAGTTCCAGACCCTCTTGGCCCAGTGCTAGACGCCGAGCCATAATCAAAAACCCAGTATGACCCACCATCCGATGTTGCGGTCGGACCGCCAAACCATCCAGATGCCAGCCACGCACCATCGTTTCCGAGGCTTCTGCTGCGGTGAAGCGCCCATCATCCCGGATCGCCTCATGAACCCGTGACAGTTGCGTAGCGGTGGCGACGTAGGTCAGCCACACTCCCCCGGGCGCCAACAGGGTCGCAACCGTCTCCACGGCTTCCCAAGGGGCCAACATATCCAATATCACACGGTCGATACTGCCGGGCTCATGATCCTGGACTGCCTCGTCCTGGACATCGCCGAGCGTAATAGAAAACGCAGGATGCCGTTGCCCAAAAAAGGTGGTCACATTGGCTTCCGCAATTTCAGCAAAATCGGCTCGTCGTTCATACGAAAACACCTTGCCGTGGTCACCCACGGCGCGAAGCAGCGCAATCGACAATCCACCGGACCCCACGCCGGCTTCGACGACTCTAGCGCCGGGAAAAATGTCGGCCATGTGAATGATTTGTCCCGTGTCTTTCGGGTAAATGACCGTGGCACCGCGCGGCATGGACAA
>JAJUIX010000230.1 GCA_029267455.1 Enteractinococcus sp.
GTTTAAGGGTCCACACGTATTAGTAGAAGCATTAGCCATCTTGCGGCAGCGCGGACACCGGGTGCTGCCGGTCGTGCATTTCACCGGCGCAATGTCCGGCCAGAACCGGTACGACGTCCGGGAGCGAGCTTTTTTATTGGGCGTAGCGGAACAGTGCTCCTTTTCTCCTCCGGTCTCGCCTACCGTATTGGCCAGTTACATGCGAGCTGCCGACGTCGTAGCGGTGCCTTCCGTTGCCGAAACGTTTGGTTTGGTAGCTATAGAAGCCCAGGCGTGTGGAACCCCAGTAATCGCACACAAGGCGGGCGGTCTCACGACTGCCGTGGCTGATGGAGTGACTGGCCAGCTTGTGAATTCTTTAGCACCGCAAGCTTGGGCTGACTTACTCGAATCGGTCATGACTCAGCCCTGCCAATGGCAAGCCTATGGTCGCGCCGCCATACGGCATGCGCAACAGTTTTCCTGGACGGCGATGGCGCATCGTATGTTGCGGATCTATACGTCCGCCGCCCGCGTCGGTTAAGTACTTCGGCTGGCCACGGTATGGTGTGGCCAGCCGAAATACAGCGGTCAGCGGGTTAGTGTTGCCGAATTTCACCCAGAAAATGAAGTTTTTCTTTCTTCGCATTCCAACCGGTCACGAACAACCGGTCACCTTCCTGGCGATAGTTAACGGCAACACGTGAAGGGATGCGCATCGGTGAGGCAAACTCAATTGCCCAGGTGTAGGGCGCGAGTGTTTCGCGGCCTGCTAGCATCTTGCCCGCTGCATACATGCCATGGGCGATCGCCCCGGGCATGCCCAGCATTTTGGCAGTCGGATTCGATAAATGAATCGGGTTTCGATCCCCTGACACGGCACCGTATCGGCGTCCGATATCTTTGGGAAGCTCCCATTGACCGGTCATCACCGGTGGGTGGAACGTAGGACGTTCCGGGCGTGATGGTTGAGAAGCGCCGGGTAACTCTACTGAACGTGAAAGATAGAGCGCCATAGATTGCCACAGCAGCTTATCGGTGACAGGATCAAAGATCTGCACCCAGATTTCGATACTAGTACCGGCATGATGCGGAGCAAGGTTCTGCGGCCACGTGGAGATTCGCACGGGTTTGTCAATTGGGACATCTGACATGTGCCAGACGCGGTGTTGCAGGTGCACCATGCCCAGTAGAGGGAGTGGAAACCGTGGATCAACCATCATTGCTGTTGACAGTCTAAATGCCGTGATATGCACGGCCACCGACGGTGCTGAATTATGCCCGACGACGCCCGAGGCGCCCATCAGCGTGTTGTAGTTGTCTACCAGCTGTCTCGAGATCACATCGGTGGTTTCCCATCGGGTCTCCGGTACGGTGATCACGCCTTTATTTTTTGACCGAAGGAGCCCAACCGCAACCTTGGCATAGGAATCTGTTAAAGAGGGAAGTTCAGGTACATTCAAAACTCGCAGCTTATCTGGCGCAGGAGCTGAATTTACGATATTCGGTGTCAGCATCATTTCCCTACCATCGATTGACCACAAACGCGTAAAGTCGTGCCGTTGATTCCACCGGCTGCATCAGAACTGAGAAAAGCAATGGCCTCGGCGACGTCGACGGGACGTCCACCTTGTTGCAACGAATTCATTCGTCGGGCAACCTCACGAGTCGCTGTCGGCATCGCATCGGTCATTGCGGTTTCAATGAAGCCGGGAGCTACCGCGTTGATTGACCCACCGGTTTGCGCCAACCGGTCGGCGAGCGCCTGGGTCATCCCGATGATCCCGGCTTTGGCAGCAGCATAGTTCGTCTGGCCGCGGTTTCCTGCAATTCCTGAGGTGGAAGACAGCGAAGTGATACGGAAATTTTCTGCAACCACACCCTGCCCTACCGCTTCCAGCAGCTGTTCGTTAATCCGTAAAGGGGCGGTGATATTTACCGCGATTAAGGACTCCCAACGGTCAGCATCCATGTTGGCCAAAAGTTTATCGCGTGTAATGCCTGCATTGTGCACGATGCCGTCCAGGCGGCCAAAACGTTCTGTGGCAAATTTCAGTAGCTGATGACCGGCATTTTCATCTGTAATATCCATCTGCACCGCTATACCAGCCACGCGGTTCATGACCTTCGTTAACGATTCGCCCGCCGAAGGCACATCCACCCCAATAACAGTGGCACCGTCACGAGCTAAGACTTCGCTGATCGCCTCCCCGATGCCTCGGGCCGCCCCGGTTACGATGATGACTTTTTCAGCCAAGGGGTTATTCCAATCGGCAGGAACGGTGCCAGCCGACGAGGTGACCTTCACAAATTGCCCCGCAACGTAGGCAGATCGTCCGGATAGCAGAAACCGAAGCGCAGCCTGTGCGGATGGGGCTGACATATCGACGCTGTCAGCAAGTTGTATCCCGTTGGCTGTTGCCCCACGGCGCATTTCCTTACCAAGCGAACGAGTGAAGCCTTCGACCCCGTGACGCGCGGCCACCACAGAAGCATCGGTTGCCACCGTGGGATCTTCTGGATCCCGGAAGATCGTGAGGACCCGACCGTTTGCCTCTAAGCCACGTAGTGCAGCCCCAACTTCACGTACCCGTTCTGATAGGTCCGCAGGGTGTGTCACATCGTCGAGCGCCACAATAATGGCAGCAAA
>JAJUIX010000145.1 GCA_029267455.1 Enteractinococcus sp.
ACGATCTCACCCGATCAGCACAGCTCCTGGTCGAATCGGCAGCCGATCACTTTGGACTCACCGCAAATGTTGCCATTCTTGATGAGATTTTTGCGGTCAACATCGCGCAGTCAGACCCCACCGATAAGTTTTTTACGCCACGGCAGTATGTGGGACGGCGTACGCCAGGGCATGCCACCAGCAGCGGCAAAGTCTTGTTAGCCTTTGCTGAGCAAAAAGTCCAGGAGCATATTCTGTCTGGCACACTACAGCGTTTTACCGACCGCACCATTACAGATGCCCAACAGCTAGCAGACGAGTTTGCCTTGGTGCGCGAACGCGGATGGGCCGTGTCGAATAACGAGTGGGACGCAGACATGACCGCTGTCGGGGTGCCGTTGCTAGGCCATCGTGACCATGTAATCGCGGCTGTCACTATCACCGGATTTACGCATGACCTACCTCCAGAAACCTTTGCAGCTCGCGCTGCTGAACTCCAGACGTTTACTCGACGCTATGGTCGACTGCTGGACTAGGTCACCCAGCGGGTAACTCGCGGGAAAAGAAAAACCTCGGTTTGCACCGAGGTTTTGTTGCTATAGAGAGTTCGTGGCAGATACTGGATTCGAACCAGTGAAGGCAATGCCAGCTGATTTACAGTCAGCCCCCGTTGGCCGCTTGGGTAATCTGCCATTCGCACGTCTTGCGTGCACGAATGTTTACCTTACCAGCACTTTTTTATTTTTGCTAATCGACGTGTCACCCACCTATCAGACACGGCTGACCCGATAGCTGAGGCATGGGGTGCCCGGCGGATTCAAGCTAAACTTTGACCAGAAGACCCAGTCGTTTTATTTTTGCGCTAGGAGGCCGCATGGCCAAGGAATCGACTTTTGACATCGTGTCCGAGGTGGACAAACAAGAAGTGGCCAACGCCGTCAACCAAGCGGCCAAAGAAATTCAGCAACGCTACGACTTCAAAGACACCGGTGCATCGCTTGAGCACACCGAAAACACCATCACGCTCACCGCGAATGCTGAAGACCGGGTGCTTGCTGCTCTTGATGTGTTCCAATCGAAACTGGTCCGTCGCGGCATCTCATTGAAAGCCCTCGAGGCGTCTGACCCGGTTGCCTCGGGCAAACAGCACAAAATCACCGCGACCATCAAAGAAGGCATCGACCAACCCACCGCGAAAAAGATCTCGAAGCTCATCCGCGACGAAGCGCCTAAATCAGTCAAAGCCAATATTCAGGGCGACCAGTTGCGAGTCTCGTCGAAATCACGCGATGACTTACAGACCACGATCGGATTACTGCGGGATTTTGAAGACGCCCCGCTACAGTTCATCAATTTTAAGTAACCCTGAGGAGTCCTTTCGATGATGTATCTCATTTCCTTCGACAAAACGATCTACACCACCCCGATATCGGTAGGGCAATTTCTGGTCATGCGTGAAGACGGTGATGTGTTTGAGCAGATGACCTATTCACGTCCAGAAGTGCCTATCGAAACGGATGATGTGCTAGAGCCCGCTCTACGTGGCGGGTTCCGACACCCAGACGGTCTCATCGTCGATGAAAGCCTCGTCGATATTATGACGGCCCCGCATCGTCTTGAGCAGGCCTCAGCGGCGCAGCTGGCTCTGGAAGCACAACTGGATGAGTTACAAACCGGTGTGATGTCGCCTGAAGAAGCCTCACATTCGCATTGGCAAAACCAGGTCGCCCGGGATGCGCGGCTCGATCATGAAGAGGCCCTGCGGTGGGCGGCAACGGAACGCAAGGATCTGCTGGATCGTCCCATCAATGAGGAACTCCAGCGACACTGGGAGAAACGCTAAGGCGTCAGTGGATCAGCGGTGCTGGCCCATATCGCGTGCCTGCTCGGTCAGGCGCTCCACGCGGTCTTCCATCGGAGGGTGGGTCGAGAACCAATGGCGAACTTTGCCAGCAAATGGGTTCGCGATCATCATATGAGATGCGGACTTCACCCGGTGATCTTCAGCGGGCATTGGGTTACGCTGCACGCCACCTGAGATTTTCTGTAACGCTGAAGCTAAGGCCAGAGGGTCACCGGTCAGCAATGCTCCGTCGTGATCCGCTGACGTTTCCCTGTCTCGAGAAATACCAGCCTGGACCAGCGCAGCAGCCAGCGGCGCAAGGATAGCACCGAGCAAATTCAGCAGGGCATTGTTGTTATTGCCGCGGTTAAACAACAACATGTAGGCCACACCTTGAATGACCGTGCTCAGCGCAGCAGCGACCGACGAGGTCAGAATGTCGCGGTTGTACACGTGCATCAGCTCGTGACCGGTCACTGCTCGCAATTCGCGAGGGCTCAGCAAGTGCATGATGCCTTCGGTATAACAGATCGCAGCGTTTTCCGGATTCCGTCCCGTGGCGAATGCATTGGGCTGGTGCGTCGGTGCAATATAAATCCGTGGCGCCGGTTCTCCGGCTTTTTGCGCCAGCTCATAGACCATGTCATACAGGCCCTTGAATTGCTGCGGATCTGCCGGGTACGCCTGCATGCTGCGCAACGCAATTTTATCGGAATTCCAGTAGGTAACCGCGGTGGTGATCAGGCCGATCCCGGTAAACAGGATGATCCAAATGCTGCTGCCGCTGGATGCTGAGATCGCACCACCAATCGCCACCAGAATGCCCAACAGCAGGGCAAATAGAAACCACGTTTTCGTCCGATTTCGCGTTGCGCGTTGCATACTGACGTATTCCTCTAACTATGAGCGGCCTGCCGGGTCCGGGCACGCGAGATACGAACCTGTTCGTCACGATCGACGACTTTGACACGCTCTCGTTCAACCGGCCCGTTGGCCGTTTCAATATCTCCAAGATTTATTTCGTGGCTATCGAGTTTCTTCCACCCGTGCCAATCACTATATTCGATGCCGCGCTTGGCTAACAGCTCCAAGATGGCATCTTCATCCGGGTTTTCGGCGGTGTACAGGTGATCTACATCTTCGATAATGTGACCGATGGTCTCTAACGCGTCACCCTTGGTGTGACCGATCAAACCAACTGGTCCACGCTTGATCCAACCGGAGGTGTACAGACCCGGGACGTGGTTGCCGTCGGCATCCAGCACCCGGCCTTCATCGTTTTTGATGATGCCGCGTTCTTCGTCAAATTGGATCTCTGGCACAGCAGAACCGAAGTAACCGATGGCACGGTAGACGGCCTGTACGGGGTAGAACTTCATTTCACCGGTACCCCGAACGTTGCCGGTTCCGTCCAACTCCATGCGCTGCATCCGAATGCCAGCGACTTTGCCATTTTCGGTCAAAATCTCTTCGGGTGCTTCCAAGAAGTGCAGGTGGAGGCGCCGTGAAGCACCGGTACCTTGTGCTGGTCGGTCTTCTTGCTCTAACAACCAGTTCGTCAAGGTGTTGACCATGTTGCGCACCTGGTTGGACTCTTCTGCCGCTTTTTCTGAAGCTTCATCGAATTCGAAATCATCTTCATACAGAATGATGTCGCAATCTTCGATGGTGTTGAGTTCGCGCAGTTCCAACGGGGTAAATTTCACCTGTGCTGGGCCACGGCGTCCAAAGACGTGCACGTCGGTGACTTGCGAAGCGGCAAGGCCCTGATACACGTTGTCCGGAATTTCTGTTTTCAACATCTGTCGGGCGGGTTTCGACAACACCCGAGCGACATCGAGCGCGACGTTGCCGTTACCGATAACAGCCACTTCTTTTGCCGAGAGATCCCAGTGACGATCTACATCGGGGTGGCCGTCGTACCAGTTGACGAAATCTGCTGCACCAAACGAATTTTCGGCATCTACGCCGGGGATATCGAGGCGGGCATCTTTAATCGCCCCGGTGGCAAAGACCACAACGTCATAGAACTTACGGAGTTCATCTAGGTGAATATCGGTGCCGTATTCAACATTGCCGATAAACCGAATATCGCCACGATCCATCACCTGGTGCAAGGCCTTGATGATGCCTTTAATGCGCGGGTGATCAGGTGCTACACCGTATCGAATCAAACCAAAGGGTGCTGGATACCGATCGAATAGGTCAATCGATACTTCGAAATCAATGTCAGCTTTTTGGAGTGAATCAGCGGTGTACACACCGGCCGGACCGGCACCAATAATGGCGATCCGCAGTGGACGATGCATAGTTTCGGACACGAAATTCCCTTTGTTTTATGACGACACAAGTAGTTGCAATGTTAATTACGTAATCACCGTATCGCCTAATCCTGGTTGTCAGCTATGAATTCAGCGGTAAGCA
>JAJUIX010000203.1 GCA_029267455.1 Enteractinococcus sp.
AAGTCAGGAAGCTCGCACTAGTACTGCAAGCCGGTTTCCGGATAGATCTGCCCAATGGGGAGTTTCTTCTCAGCCTGGAAGACGTCTTCTTCCCGGCCATAGGCCCAGTAGGCTGACAGCGACAGATCGGCACGATCCACTCCACGTTCATCGTTGAGGTAGACGCGCAGTGATTTCATGATCTCGCGTTCACCGTGCACAAATGCCTGAACCCGTCCGTCACGCCACGGCAGATCTTTCACCGCCTGTTCTATCACGGTGGATTCTGGGGTGAAGGGCCCGCCACGGTGCAACCAGGTGACTTCGATCCCTTCGGGCGCTGTGAGGTTCCATTCATCCTCCTCGGTCGCCACCTCGATGAGTGCATGCCCAACGGCGTCGTCGGGCATGGCGGCTAGTGCGGCACCAATCGCGGGGATGGCGGCTTCATCGCCGGCCAATAGATGCCAGTCGGCTTCAGGATCTGGCTGGTATTTACCACCCGGACCAGAGAACTGTAGAAGATCACCAACTTTGGCCTGTTCGGCCCAGGGGCCGGCTAGACCTTCGGCGCCGTGGATGACAAAGTCCATTTTCAGGGTCTTGGTTTCTGGGTCCACCGAATGCACGGTGTAAGTCCGACGCAACGGCAGTTCATCCTTGGGCAGGGTTTTGCGCAATTCGTCTAAATCAAATGGGGGCTTCAACCCGGACTCTGGATTTTGCGGCAGCAACAGTTTGACGTATTTATCAACGGCTTCAGAGTCTTGGAACTTGTCAAAATCATCACCGCCGAAGGTGATGCGCTTAAAGGTCGGTGAGAGATCCTCAATGGCCACGACTTCCATCACCATTTGTGGACGACGCGGACGACTCCTCGCAACGCGAGCGGCTGGTTGGGACAAGAAATCTCCTTCAAGGTTCGAATTAGGGCACACGGCCGTTACCTAATATATAAGGCTAGCCTTAGCCTACTGGATTGTGAAGCTCGCAACCTCCCGGCTGAGGCCCGCGTTACAGTTTCTGGCCGATTTTTCTCTGCGGCCAATATCACCATCTCTATCGTTTGCTGCTGTCAGCGGTTTACACTGGCATCACTACAGCTGTGAGCGCTGTCGTGATGAATTCGCTCTCCAGCTGAAACCCGTCATGGTAAAGGAGCACTATGTCCGACCTGACCAGGGACCAAATCGTGCATTTGGCCCAGCTAGCGCATCTCGATTTGACCGAAGCAGAGTTAGACCGCGTTGCCGGTGAACTCGATGTGATTCTCAATTCCGTGGCCCGTGTGCGAGAGATCGCCTCCGACGACGTGCCGGCCACTTCACACCCGATCGCGTTGTCGAATGTGTTCCGCGATGATGTGGTCCGCGGGGTACTGAGCCAAGACGAAGCCTTGGCTTGTGCGCCCGACGCCGAAGACGGCCAGTTCAAAGTCCCGGCGATTTTGGATGAGGACGACCGATGACTCCGGCAGAGTTAATACGATTGACCGCCTTAGAAATGGCGGAAGGATTGCGCAATAAGACGTTTTCCTCGGTGGAACTCACTCGGGCGCATTTTGCGCGGATTCATGAAGTCGACGGGACCGCTGAGGCAGGCATTCATGCGTTTCTCCACCTCAATGAAACGGAAGCGCTGCGAGTGGCCGCCGAGGTCGATGAGCTTCGTGCCGGTTCGCAGGCCGATACGCTGCACCCGTATGCGGGCGTGCCCATCGCGGTCAAAGACAACATTGTCACCATCGGGCAACCGACGACCGCGGCGTCCAAAATGTTAGAGGGCTGGATGAGCCCCTACGATGCCACGGTGGTCCGGAAGATCCGCGAGGCAAAGCTACCCATTCTGGGGAAGACGAATATGGACGAATTCGCGATGGGTTCGACCACCGAGCACTCGGCTTTTGGTACGACCCGCAATCCGTGGGATCTCGGGCGCACCCCGGGTGGCTCGGGTGGCGGTTCGGCCGCTGCGGTCGCTGCGTTTATGGCGCCGTGGGCCCTGGGCAGCGATACCGGTGGGTCGATCCGCGAGCCCGCCGCGTTCACGGGCACGGTTGGTACGAAACCCACGTACGGTTCGGTATCGCGTTACGGGTTGATCGCTATGGCGTCGTCGTTGGATCAGATTGGTCCCGCGACTCGGACAACCGCCGACGCCGCAGCATTGCACGAGCTCATTGGTGGGCACGACCAAAAAGACGCCACCTCGCTCCAAACCTCCTGGGATGGGTTATTAGCGGCCGCGCAACGTCGGGACCTGAGCGGTCTGCGGATCGGAGTGCTCAGTGAGTTGCAGGGGCCCGGGTTTTCGGACGGGATGAGGCGCCGGGTCGACCAAATCCTTGAGATGCTGGGGGAGGCCGGCGCTGAGGTAATCACCGTGGACGCCCCGCACATGCGCTACGCGCTGCCCGCCTACTACCTCATCATGCCGTCGGAGGTGTCATCGAATATGGCCCGCTACGACGGCCTGCGCTATGGCAACCGGGTGGTACCGCCCGGGGACGCGACCGTGAGCGAGGTGATGGCCGCCAGCCGTGCCGCGGGCTTTGGCGACGAGGTCAAACGCCGCATCATCTTGGGCACCTACGCCCTGTCTGCCGGCTATGTGGACGCCTACTACGGTTCGGCACAACGCGTTCGCACCCTGGTCCAGCGCGATTTCACGAAGGCCTTTGAACGGGTGGATGTGATACTCACGCCGACCGCCCCGACGGTTGCGGTACCGATTGGCGAGCAGCTGTCGGATCCGATGTCGATGTATCTCAACGATGTGCTGACCATTCCGGCCAATCTTGCGGGGATTCCGGCCGTGTCGATTCCCGGTGGGCTGGCTGAACATGACATGCCGCTGGGGCTGCAATTCCAGGGCCCACCCCGTGCCGAGGAGACCGTCTACCGGGCGGCCGGCGCTGTCGAACACCTTTTGGAACAGGACTTTGGTGCACCGTTTTATACCCGCGCACCCGAACTGACCCCGGCCATTATCGCCGAAGGAGAGCACGCATGACCACCACCCCGACGCTGATGAGTTATGACAACACGGTCGCCCAGTTCGATCCGGTCCTGGGTTTCGAAGTGCACGTCGAGCTCAATACGACGACGAAGATTTTCTCCTCGGCGCCCAATGCGTTCGGCGATGCGCCAAATACCAATGTGAC
>JAJUIX010000058.1 GCA_029267455.1 Enteractinococcus sp.
CTGGCCGCGTTCGCCCTTCGGCACGGTTCGACCTTGAACGTCTTTTGAAGAGATTGACGTAAGACAGCGACCTAGCGAAAAGATGGTCAGGACCACCAAGAGACTGATACCGGCCACCAGGCCTTCGGCCAGGGCCGCGATCAATGCCATCGTTCCCACTGCTGCCGCCTGCACAAGGGCACCGGTTATAAAGACCCATTTACGATATCGAACCCGCAAAACCCATGGGGTCAGGAACACCTGCGGAAGCATCGAACCTGACTCGCGGATGGGTACCAACAGGCCGGTGAGCGCTGGCGGCACACCGAGGGTCGCGAACAGCCAGGGTAACACGGTGGACGCGTTGACCATCTGGTCGCCCGAGGACTGCAATGCCTGCGCCGAGACGATACGCAGCCCATTGGCGGCGATATGTTTCTGTGCCTCTGCAGGCATTTCTTCCTCGCCTTGGCGATTGCGTCGCATCAGCGTTGAATAAAGTCTCTCCGTTTTGCTCACATAGAAAGGCTAATGGGCGAGGCCCTGATTCACCAGGAAGGATAGGCGACCCTGCCTAGCAGTGATGCCCGTGCCAGCGTCCCGTTGTTCGGCTTCGTCTCGAGACCGAAGCCGCAGTCAGGGCCTGCTTGAGTTCTTCGAAGCCTCAGCGCGGTCTTTGCTGATTTGAGGCCAGATGAAATCTACGACTGCATCAGCCCAGTTGTGGTCGAGTTTTCCTTCTCCGGCGCTGCGCAAGATCATGCCGCCATAAATCATTTCGACGACTAATGAATAGTCGATGTCGTCTCGTAGGACGCCGGCTTCAACACCGCGGTTGAAATAGTCGACGGCGCTATGTACTTGTGGTGTGAAGAGCTGGTGCCGCACGCGTTGCATGAACTCGTCTTGGCTGGCTAACAGCACACCGATGGCTTCAAGCCCCATGTGTTCTTCCAGGGTGTTCACGCCGCGCCGTAGCGTGGCAGCCAATCCTTCCGGCGTTGTGGGAGCTTCATCAGATTCGTCGGGGGTAGATGAATAATGACGCGCGACCGCATCGAAGAGTTCTTCTCGAGTCTGGTATCGACGATAGAGGGTTGTTTTGGCCACGCCGGACTCTTCACACACGGCACTGAAGGTCACGCTATGTGGGCCCCTTCTTAAGGCGATGTCCAGGACAGCCTTCGCGATTTTTTCATCCGTGATCCTGCGACGACGTTCGTTGCGGGTTTCGGTGGGCTTGATTACATCTGCTTGACTCATAAATGATATTTCTGTTGGATTCGTTTCATTTTATCTCTGATAAGTATGTATGCAATAAAAGACGGTACCCCTGTTCGGGGGTACCGTCTTGCTTTAGGGATTACGCTCCTATGCGATTCAGGCCTAGCCACGTGCAGGTGCGTCGGTTGTGCGGCCCTCTGGATTGTTCATCATCATTCCAGCTGCAGCGAAGACTACCAAGGCAATACCGATAATCCATGCCGTCCATGCTGCACCGGCGGCTGCCGCAAATCCACCAAGCCATGGTGCTAAGAAGACTACGACGCCGATAACAATCTGGGTCCATTCAGCGGCTCTTGTTGAGACGGTACCTGCCGCCCACAGGCCTGCTGCAATGGCCAAAATACCCAGGGTAACGAACCAACCGGCTGGAGCACCTGCTGTCCACAAGGGGGCTAAGGCCAGATAGGCACCTAGTGCGACGTTCACCCAGTCTTGCCAAGGGGTCCAGGGTCGCATTGTCCCACCTGTAGTGGGCGAGTCAGCCCGCATAGCTCCTGGCGACTCTGTTCGTGTAACTCTCACATCATTCTTATGTGTACTCAATCTCGTACCTCATTTCTTTTTCTTACGTTTTGAAGCTTGTGTTCTTCGTGCCTCTCTGGGCTACCGATACTTTAAGTGTAGCGCAACTTATAGAGTAGCGCAACTTCATGCGTAGCGTAGAAGCGGCTGAGGGCTGTGTAGACGCGTTTCGCTGCGAGTTCGAGTGGTTCCAATCTTCTGATGATTCGCTTCATGACCTGGAGTCTGCGATGTTGTGATTGAGTGCACTGCAATAACGTCGGCGAAAAGGGGTGGCGCATCTCAGGAGTGTGGGCAGGTTTCTGTGTGGCCCGAGGATGGGCGCAAAGCAGCGGCCCAGTCGACGTGGCTGGCAGTAAAAAAGCGGTACCCCGTGAATGGGGCACCGCTTATCATGTATGTCAGATTGCGCTGAAGAAAACTCAGGCTTGTGCATTATCGTACGGATTTGTGTGAGACCTGCCGGAGCGGTTCTGATACATCGCGGTTGCGGCGAAGACAAGCAGCGCCAGACCGATAATCCAGGCGGTCCAGGTAGCTGACAGTGCAGCTCCGTAGCGACCAAATAGTGGCGACAGTATCGTCACCACGCCAACGATCATTTGTGACCATTCAGCCACACTCGAGGAAGCGGTACTGCCTGCCCAAAGGCCGACAGCGATGGCCAAAATGCCCAACGTGACGAACCAGCCGATAGGCGCGTCTGCGATCCACCGTGGCGCCAGGACCAAGTAGGCACCTAATCCAACGTTGACCCAGTCTTGCCATGCTGTCCAGGGGCGTCTTTTGCCGACGAGGGCTTGAGGGACCAGCGGGTCTTTACTTGGTGTATCCGAGTCTGTTCTGTCGATGGTATAGGTGGTCTTTTCTCTGCCTCGTATGTCGGTGGGACTTGATGTCATTGTTCTTGCCTCCCAAATTTCACTGAAGTCCAGCGCCGTCGGCTCGCTGCCAATCAGCGCTACCTTAAGTGTAGCGCTACACTTTAAGTGTCGCTAAGGAATCAGCGAAGAGGGCACACTCTTCGGTATCAGCTGAAAGAGGCATGGTTTTTATAAAGGGTGACGACTGTAGAAGTTCAAGCGTGCTTTTCCAAGAGATCACTCGGCTGGAGGATAAGCAGCAGGCTGCCTTGGTGTAGCCGGCAGAAGGTTTGGCAATACAGTGCAGAGCAGTTCATTTCGGCACGAAAAAGCGGTACCCATTTCAGTTGGGTACCGCTTGCCTCTTCGGAGAGTATCAGGGGATTGAGTACTTATGTGCGCTGATATTCGTGCGGATTCGTGGTTGATCTGCCCGAGCGATTCCGGTACGCAGCAACTGCAGCTAGGACAATCAGCCCTGCCCCAACCATCCAGGCAGTCAATGTAGCGGTACGTCCTTCCCCGTATCCGCGAAAGAGACCCGAGAGGATGATTATGGCACCGAGCAACATTTGCACAAATTCAGCCAACGTGGACGATGCTGTGCTCCCGGCCCACACTGCTACAGCAATTGCCAAGATGCCTAGCGTCGTGAACAGAGCGAAGGATGCATTTGGAATCCATAGTGGCGATAAGGCTAGGTAGGCACCGAGTGCAACGCTGAGCCAATCCTGCCACGCTGCCCAGCGCCGTCTGTTTCCGACAGTTGCTTCATGGACTAACGGTTTTTTGAGCGCACCAGGGGAATCCGTTTTCGTCACCGTGAAGGTGGTTTTCACTTTTGCGGGTGGGTTAGCAGATTTCTTCGCCATCGTCGTCGCCTCCAAAATCTACCTGGGATATGTTTTGCGGCCGGCTTTTCAACCAATGGCGCTATTTCTATTGTAGTGCTAGCCCTTCAGCCTCTCCATGGGAAATAGGCAAGGTTTTATTCGTCGTTGGAAAACGCGGAGCATGGCGTGGAGGGGCGCGATCTTGGTCGGCCTGAAAGGAAAGAGCTCGTCTCTGAAGCTGTAGAGCAATTCATGTTTCGACGCACGCGTAGGGTCACGACCTACTGAGATAAGAACATCACACAGAGAAAAAGCCTCACCCTAAAGGTTAGGACGAGGCATGTGGTGCTCCCCCCGGGACTCGAACCCGGAACCTACTGATTAAGAGTCAGGTGCTCTACCATTGAGCTAGAGGAGCCCATTGCGTCTGGGCAACGAAGAAAGACTTTATCAAAAAATCACCGCTAGGTAAAATTCAAAGTCAGCTTCGTGCCACCCAGCATACCCGAGGCCTTGTCTCCATTTGTGCTCGCTTCAAATAGCCTGCCCCAGACACGATCGGTCACGTGAAGTTTTGTAGGACACGACATCAGTAGGATTTGACCCATGACGTCTAAGAACCCCGAAATTGATATGAAGCCGCGCTCGCGCGATGTAACCGATGGATATGAACGTGCTCCGGCCCGCGGCATGCTACGTGCAGTGGGCATGGGGGATAACGACTGGGATAAGCCACAAATTGGTATTGCCTCGTCATGGAATGAAATCACCCCGTGCAACCTCTCGCTAGATCGTCTCGCTGAAGCAGCCAAAACCGGTGTGCACGCAGGTGGGGGATACCCACTGGAGTTCGGGACCATTTCTGTATCCGACGGTATTTCGATGGGTCACGACGGCATGCACTTCTCACTGGTATCCCGTGAGGTCATCGCCGACTCGGTTGAGACTGTGATGATGGCCGAGCGCCTGGATGGCTCCGTGCTGTTAGCCGGCTGTGACAAGTCCCTGCCCGGTATGCTCATGGCCGCTGCCCGTCTCGACTTGGCGTCAGTATTCGTCTATGCCGGCTCGATCATGCCCGGTTATGCCACTCTCTCCGACGGCGTCGAACGCCAAGTCACCCTCATTGACGCGTTTGAAGCGGTGGGTGCTTGCGCTCGCGGCACGATGTCATTAGAAGATTTAGACACCATTGAACGCGCGATCTGCCCGGGTGAGGGTGCCTGCGGCGGGATGTACACCGCCAACTCCATGGCATCTGTGGCCGAAGCACTCGGTATGTCCATGCCAGGAGCTGCAGCCCCACCATCGGCAGACCGTCGTCGTGACTATGATGCACGCCGAGCCGGTGAAGCGGTCGTCAATATGTTGGCCCAGGGCATCACCGCCCGCGACATTTTGACGAAAGAAGCTTTCGAAAACGCCATTGCCGTGATGATGGCCTTCGGTGGTTCGTCCAACTCTGTGCTGCACCTGCTGGCAATTGCCTATGAGGCCGGCGTGGAGCTGAGCCTGCACGATTTCAACCGCATCGGGGATAAGGTCCCACACATTGCGGATATGAAACCATTCGGCCAATACGTCATGACCGATCTTGACCGCATCGGCGGAGTGCCAGTTGTCATGCAGGCACTGCTCGATGAAGGGTTGTTGCACGGCGATGCGCTGACCGTGACCGGCAAGACCGTTGCCGAAAACCTCGAAGAACTCCAGCCAAAGAAACTCGACGGCTCAGTATTGCGTCCCATGGATGAGCCCATCCACGCCACCGGCGGGCTGACCATTCTGCACGGTTCGATGGCTCCAGAAGGTGCGGTGGTAAAATCGGCCGGCTTCGATGCGGAAGTCTTTGAGGGCACCGCACGCGTCTTTGAACGTGAACAGCAGGCCATGGATGCCTTGGAAGCTAATGAGCTCAAGAAAGGCGACGTCGTCGTCATTCGGTATGAAGGTCCCAAGGGTGGTCCAGGTATGCGTGAAATGCTGGCCATCACCGGCGCCATTAAAGGTGCCGGGCTGGGCTCAGACGTGTTGTTGATCACCGACGGGCGTTTCTCGGGCGGTACCACCGGTCTGTGTATCGGCCACATTGCTCCGGAAGCCGCAGTCGGTGGCCCCATCGGTCTGGTTGAAGACGGCGATATCATCCGCGTTGATATTGCAAACCGCAGCATCGACTTGGACGTCTCCGAAGAGGAATTGGCACGGCGTAAAGCAAACTGGCAGCCTATTCCACCAAAATTCACCAGCGGGGTGCTTGGAAAATACGCTCAGCTTGTGCAGTCCGCTGCTGAGGGCGCACACTGTAACGTAGAAGTAGAACTCTAAGCGGACAACCTGCTCGGGTGTTCTGATTTGACAAATTAGGACGCAACGGCCATTATTAGGGCATGTCGAAGACCCTAGTAGTCGTTATTTAGCAGCGCATGGACTGAATATTTCAGGTGGCACATCGCCTACCATGCGCTGAACCCCGAGCAGGCAAACCCGCCGCAGCCGGGGTTTTTTTATGGGTATCGCAACCCGCGAGGCGCCCTACGACGTGAACGACGTCGACAGCAATAACTGCACAACTTACGACTGATCGAGGCACACTCCATGAGTTCCGGATCAAATATCACCCCCTCGGTGATGCCAGCTCACCCGCCGCAGCGGGACAAAACCGTACACGACTCTGATGCGCAGTCCGTTCCAGGACCAAATAGGGTAGTCGAACCCACCAAGATGACCGGGGCCCAAGCCATCGTCCGGTCCCTTGAAGAACTTGACGTCACCGATGTGTTCGGATTGCCAGGTGGAGCCATTCTGCCCACTTATGACCCTCTGATGGATACGTCCCGTATCCGCCACATTCTGGTGCGCCACGAACAAGGCGCCGGCCACGCAGCCCAGGGTTACTACCTAGCCACCGGCAAAACCGGTGTCGCCATCGCCACTTCCGGGCCCGGTGCAACCAACCTGGTCACCGCGATTGCGGATGCTCACATGGATTCCGAGGCCGTCGTCTTCATTACCGGCCAGGTCGGGTCCAAGCTCATCGGCTCCGACGCCTTCCAGGAAGCTGACATCGTGGGTATCACCATGCCCATCACGAAGCACTCCTTCCTAGTGCAGCGCGCCGAAGACATTCCGCAGGCGCTAGCCGAGGCGTTCTACATCGCAAACACCGGTCGTCCCGGGCCTGTCCTGGTGGATGTCACGAAAGACGCCCAGGAATCCGAAATGGAATTCTCCTGGCCACCGGTCATGGACCTGCCCGGTTACCGTCCGGTGACTCGTGGGCATTCCCGTCAGGTGCGCGAAGCCGCCAAGCTCATCCAAGAGGCCAAGAAGCCTGTCCTCTACGTGGGCGGTGGGACCATGCGCGCCCAAGCCGCTGAAGAATTAGCAGAGCTTGCGAAACTTACCGGCGCACCCGTGGTTACTACATTGAATGCGCGTGGTATCTTCCCGGATGATGATCCGCAAAACCTTGGCATGCCTGGCATGCACGGCACAGTTGCCGCGGTTTCAGCGCTGCAAATGTCGGATCTGCTCATCACACTGGGTGCCCGCTTCGATGATCGGGTGACCGGTCATTTGCCGTCATTTGCCCCGTCGGCCAAGGTCATTCACGCCGATATTGATCCGGCCGAGATCTCCAAAAACCGTACCGCAGATGTGCCTATCGTCGGCGACCTCAAGAATATTCTGCCGGAACTGACCGATCAGGTTCGCGTCGCATTCAACGAATACGGCCAACCGGATCTGTCTGATTGGTGGGAGGTCGTCAATCGCACCCGCGATACGTATCCGCTTGGCTACACTGCGACCGACGACGGGCTCATGGCGCCGCAGAAAGTCCTCGAGGTCCTGTCTGAAATCGCCGGTCCTGAAGCGATCTATGTCGCCGGTGTCGGACAACACCAGATGTGGGGCGCGCAATTCGTCGAATACCAGCGACCCAACCAGTGGATGAACTCCGCCGGGTTGGGCACCATGGGCTTTGCGGTCCCGGCCGCCATGGGAGCCCAGGTTGCCGAACCAGACCGTGTGGTCTGGGC
>JAJUIX010000241.1 GCA_029267455.1 Enteractinococcus sp.
CGGTGAGGCCATGGAGTGCACCAGCGCTGAAGTCAGCATGCGCCAGGGCTGAAACAGGCTCTCGCCGGTCAGCTGAGACAGCTCAAGAGCCACCCACGAGGTGTGCAGTGGCGAATACAAAAACAAGCCGTAGATATCCGGGAAACCCGGAATGAGCTGGCCCGCCCATTGCAGAACATACACGAGGGCGGTGATACCAATGATGATGTAAGTAGCCAGTGGGACCGGTTGACCATGCCGGTCGGTCACGCGCGGAGCGCGTTGATGCGAGGGTAAGGAACGTTGGTGTTCCCGTACGCAATCAACACACAGCACCCCGACCTGGGAGGGACGTTGACATTCGGTGCACACCGGTCGGTTGCAGCGTTGACACCGAATATATGTCACCCGGTCCGGGTGCCTGGGACAAACTGGCTGTTCAGCCGAGGGGTCGTGGTAGGCACCAAACGCGGGACCGGATGACATAAAACTCTTTCTTTATAATTCGGTAATTTCGATAGTTTCGATAATGACGTCGTTGACCGGACGGTCTTGCGGCCCGGTTGGAACGTTATTCAGTTCATCAACAATTTTCTGTGAGGCCTCATCGGTAACCTCTCCGAAGATGGTGTGGCGGTTTTGCAGCCACGGGGTCGCAACCGAAGTGATGAAGAACTGCGACCCGTTGGTTCCTGGCCCAGCGTTGGCCATGGCTAATTTATATGGTTCGTTGAAGTCGAGTTCTGGGTGGAATTCGTCTTCAAACTGGTAGCCGGGTCCACCGATGCCGCGGCCCAGTGGGTCGCCACCCTGAATCATGAAGTCGGCGATAATGCGGTGGAAGATGGTGCCGTCATACAGGGCGACACCGGACTTCTTCTCTCCGGTGGCCGGATCGGTCCAGTCTTTGGTACCGGTCGCCAGACCAACGAAGTTGTCCACGGTCTTGGGAGCGTGGTTGCGGAACAGTTCGACGGTGATGTCGCCGCGGTTAGTTTTGATGACAGCTTGATGCGTTGCAATACTCATGGGGGTTATTCTTCCATCATCTGCAGTTATGTCACAGTCTTGCGTCAGTTCGAGTCCTCGATCATTCGCCGATGGCCTAAAGAAATGCCGGCGATCGCGGCCAGATCGTGGCGAGGACGGGTCTGACCGCGTAACCTAGGGGATAGTCAATCCCTATTTTGGAGGTAATTATGTACGGACGTTCTAAGTCCAAGTCACCATCGCTGGGAGACACGGTCTCAGGAGCCGCAGGGCAGGTACGCGATTGGGCCGAACACGTATGGCAGGACTCCGCCGAGCGTGCCGCACCAGTTGTGGACATCGCTTCGAGGAAGCTGTCCGACGCCGCTCACAAAGTTGGGGACGCCGCATCAAACTTCCAACACAAAATGCAAGATGAGTACATTCCAAACGCTGCCGGTCAGCTAGCACCGGTTGCTGCGGGCAGCGCCAAGGCTATCAAAGCCGCCGAACTGCCAGATTTCGTCAATCAAACCATTACCCGAGTAACGGGCGACAAAAAAGCGGGCCGGAAACTACAAAAGGCCGCACAGCAGTGGGCTAAAGAAGCCGAGAAGCAGCTGAAAAAACAGGCGAAGAAAAAGCAGAAGAAATCTCGTCGCGGTCTGCTAGTAGTCGGAATTACCGTAGCCGCTGCAGGTGCCGCCTACGCTGTGTGGCGTCTGTCCCAGCCGGTCGAAGATCCATGGACAAACCCTACCCCACAACCACTGAGCAGCTAAGGCAACAAAAAATCCTGGTTTGTGTAGATTGCTGCACAAACCAGGATTTTTCTGTGTAACGTCCTTTTAGTCTTCCTCTTCTTCGACTACTGCGGCTCCGCCGCTACGCACCCATTCGTCGACCTCTGAGGCTTTAAACTTCCACAGACGGCCGATCTTATGGGCCGGCATCGAGCGGTCATTAATCCAGCCGTATATCGTATGCTTCGTCACCCCGAGGTGCTCAGCAATATCGTCGGCGGACATCCAGGGTTCGATCATCGTGGCTCCTTGAATAGAGTCGAGCTAGCTTATCCTTAATCCTAACGCACCAAACCCCGCGAGCCTAGACTTTTCCACATACGCGAACGCCTCACACCGTGATCTCGGCCTCATTTGCTTAGTTGAAACAACAAATAACCACTGCAACACCATTACAACACCACGGTTCTGAAAGCAGCCACGCCTGGTCAGCCTTCATGGGTTAATTGACAAAAAAGAGTGCTTTTTAACCCGGTGGTTCGGCATGGTGGTGCTGCAAGATGGGCATTGACATAGGCGGGATCCTATATGTGTGACTCTTGCTGGAAGAAAACCTGACTGTGGTGTATGTGGTGGCTCGATGCGGTCCAATGGCAAAGCCAAAAACGGTGCGCAACGCTATCGATGCAAGGATCC
>JAJUIX010000006.1 GCA_029267455.1 Enteractinococcus sp.
GTAAGCCCTGATGTACGTACGTGTTGTACTCATTCGATTCGTCTTCGCGATCTTCTGAGCTGAACTGCAGCTGCCGTACGCCCATCCCATAAATAACGGTCGCGTCGATTTGCAGGTATCCGGCCGTCTCTGGGTTCGAACGATCCAGGCGGTTTTCAATAATGCCGGCAACGGTCTCGAAATCGTCTGGACGTGCTTCAGCTTCGAGAATCGAGGCGACAGTCACGAGACGGTGTTGTTTGGAGGGATCGGTGACCCCCAGCCGTTCGAATTCCGCCATGGTGGGTTCGATCATTTCTTGCAGAATGTCCTCAAGAGGAGCATCCAGTGGGAAATGATACTCGCCTACTGCAATGTAGCCTTCGAGGCTGGTGGCCTCATCCGGAACGTCGAAGTTGTCCGGATTCGCGGCTTCTTCGATCTCTTCGAGGCTGTAGTCGGTCCGGTCTGCAAGGGTCTCATACACATCTTCGATCCGGTACCCAGAGTTAACGTGGGCGTAGTTCATGCCGGGTTCGCCTACACGCAGTAACGTTTCAGCGGCGTCGCGGGCGGGCATTTGATACCGCAGGGTGTATTCGCCTGGTTGAATTTCAGAGGTGGAATTGACGGCTTCAATGGCATCGCGGAAGGCACCCGTGGACGCGACGATATCTTGTTCTACCAGTCGATTACCGATCACGATCGGCCCTTCGCCTGGGTTGACCTCAAAGACGACTTCTTCTCCGCCGGGTCCCGGATAGTCGCTATTTGTCCATCCGACAAGCTTGCCGACCCCCAGGCCCACAACGACCAAGAGGCCCAGAAAAACTGCAAAACTTGACAGCATGACCACTGTTCGTTTGCGTTTTCGTGCTTTGCGAGCCTTTAATTCTTCCTCATCAAGCTCCGGCACCGGGATGTTATCCTCCCCGACCAGCATGTAGCCCAGGGAGCTTTCGTCTTCGCCATCTTCATCGGTAGCTGAGGTTGCCTCTGTCTCTTCGAGGGCACTGAGATCCGGGTAGTCGCGCTGATCTTCGGGAAGCGGATTCAGTCCGCCAAGATCCGAGTTCAAATCCGGAGTATATGCGCGTTCTTCAACATCAATGCGCGTGGGATAGTCCATCGGACGCTGTGGGCGTTGCTGCAGGCCGCCGGGCCCATCCGCGGCTAACGGTTGAGGCCGAAATTCCGGTTCTGGTTCATGCACCACGGGTGGCGGGACCGTGCCATTCCCAACGGGGGGCTGAACAGTACCGTTGCCGGAGACCTGGTCGCCAATATCACTGATGGGTTGACCTTGTTCGAGCGCTCGTTCGTATTCGCGACGTTCACGACGAGTCTTGAATTGGGGTCGGGAAGACTGTTCAGGCAGTTCCTTATCCGTCAAGATCCTCCTCCTGTTCAGCCGAGACAAGCGTACCGGTGTTCACACCCGTATTGCGTTCAAGCAGCATGGCGTGTTCCAAAATAGCCACCGCAGCCAGTTGGTCAATGACAGATCGCTGATTGCGTGATGAGATGCCAGCTTGATGGAGTTTTTGCGAGGCGCTGACTGTGGAGAGCCGTTCGTCTATGAGCCGGACCTGTGTGGAGACTTCTGCTTCGGCGAGGAGCGTGGCCAATTGACGGGCAAACCGGTGAGCGTCCTCAGTGGACGCGGTCCTGTTGCCTTTGAGGTTAATCGGATCTCCGACGTAAATACGTACCGCGTTGCGCTCTATGACTTCGTCGATAATTTGATGCAGATCGCGCAGGTTTTTAGGGTCGCGCTTCAAAGTCGCGACCGGGCTGGCTAAAATACCAGCAGGGTCGGTCGCGGCCAGCCCTACCCGGGCTCGACCGACGTCGACTCCAAGGCGAACACCAGTTACGGGTTCGTGATGTTGTGTCTCTGTCATTGAATGACTCTAAGTACCATGACGTTTCGGGCGATCATACTGCTTCGACATGTTGACGGATGACAGCCAGTGCCTCGTCGATCTTCGAGGCATCTTGTCCACCACCCTGGGCTAGGTCAGGCTTGCCGCCTCCTCCGCCACCCAGCACCTGGGAGGCAGATTTGACCAACGTACCGGCCTTCAGGCCAAGGGCTTGGGCCCCGTCGTTGACCGCAATGACCACCAGTGGTCGATCATTCGCGGTCCCAACGAGACCGACGACGATGTTCTGATTCCCTGCTTTCGTAAGACGATCGCGAAGGTTTTGCACCGCTGAACGCAGGTCGTCAGCGCTGGAGACTGCCCCGAGGTCCTGTGCCAGCAGCGTTACGTCCCCGACAGTTTCGGCTTTGTCTACTAGCTGGCCGACTTGTGCCAGCATTTGTTGTGCGCGAAGCTGGGCCAGCTCCTTTTCCACTTCACGCAGCTTGTGGAGGGTTTGTGCTACCCGCTCGGGAATTTCCGGGGTCGGAGCTTTGAGCATGGCCGAGAGTTGGTTCACCAGCGTGCGCTCTGCTGCAAAGTGCTCAAAGGCATCCAGTCCTACGAGGGCTTCCACACGACGGTTGCCAGACCCCACAGATTGTTCATTGAGCAACGCCAGCGTGCCAATCTCGGCCGTTGAGGTGACATGAGTACCACCGCACAGTTCTCGCGACCAGGCTCCGTCGATCTCGACAACTCGCACCCGGTCCCCGTATTTTTCGCCAAATAGGCTGATGGCGTTCATGGCCCGAGCCTCTTGCAGGCTGGTTTCTATGGTGTTCACGGCGAAGTTGTCGCGGATGGCGATGTTGGACAATTCCTCGACTTCTTGACGCGCACCTTCAGACAGGGCGTCCTGCCAGCGGAAGTCGAAGCGTAGGTAGCCTTCCTTGTTAAAGGAACCGGCTTGCACGGCTTCTGGCCCCAAAATCTGACGCAAAGCGGCGTGGACAATGTGGGTGGCCGAGTGAGCTTTTTGCGCATCGAGACGTCGTTGCAAATCGATGGCGCCAACGGCTTCGGCCCCCAGAGGGGCTTCACCTTCACGAATCACTCCGCGATGGACAGATAGTCCCTTGATGGGCGATTGGACGTCGTTGACCTCGATGACGAAGCCATTGCCAGTGATCAGACCGGTATCGGCTGCTTGACCACCGGCTTCGGCGTAGAACGGGGTCGCATCGAGGACGATTTCGACTTCTTGGCCTTGTTCCGCAACCGCTGCGGTCTGGCCATCGACCAGAATCGACCGGATCGCCGATTGCGTGGTGTGTTCGGTATAGCCGGTAAAGACAGTGTCCTCACCGGCGTGAGCCTCGTAGTAGAGGCTGGTGTCAGCGTGGCCGGTCTTTTTGGCTTTCGCGTCTTTCCGAGCGCGTTCACGCTGTTCCTCCATCAGCTCCATGAACTTGTCTTGATCCACTGAAACGCCGGCTTCTTCGGCCATCTCCAGGGTCAAATCGATGGGGAAACCATAGGTGTCGTGCAGTTCAAATGCGGCATCACCCGACAGCGCGGTGCCAGCTTCACGAGCCTGCGCTACAGATGTTTCTAGGCGTGCCGTTCCGGCAGCAATCGTACGCAGGAAGGCGCGTTCTTCTGCATATGCGATTCGAGAGATCCGCCCGAAGTCTTCGGCGACCTCGGGATATGAACCTCGCATGGCATCACGTGACACCGGAAGCAGCTCAGGTAGTACGGCAGTGGTGACGCCCATCAGGCGCATGGCCCGCACTGCTCGACGAATCAAACGCCGCAGCACATATCCGCCACCTTCATTACCGGGCACTACCCCGTCACTAATCAACATCAAGGCTGAACGAACGTGGTCAGCGATGTAGCGCAAGCGCATGTCGTTCGCGAAGTACTCGTCGTTCGGGTCCTCAGTCGATGTATACGTGACCCCCGCCAGTTCAGCAGCGCGATCCAAAACGGGGCGAACCTGATCGGTCTCGTACATGTTCTCTACACCTTGCAGAATCATGGCGAGACGTTCCATGCCCAGACCGGTATCAATATTCTTATTGGCTAATTCGCCCACGATGTCGAAATCGGCCTGGCTGCGAACTTCGCCCAGCTGGTACTGCATAAATACCAGGTTCCAGATCTCAAGGTAGCGGGTATCGTCTGCAGCAGGACCCCCTTCGGCCCCGTATTCTGGGCCACGGTCATAAAAAATCTCAGAACACGGCCCACCGGGTCCCGGTTGTCCGGTGTGCCAGTAATTGTCTTCCTTACCGATGCGCTGGAGTCGTTCTTCTGGGATTTTGACGACATCGCGCCAAATCTCGTACGCTTCGTCGTCTTCTTCATACACGGTGGCCCATAGCCGCTCAGGGTCTAACCCATAACCACCATCTTGCTGGGAGGTGGTGAGCAGTTCCCAAGCCATCGTAATGGCTTCTTTTTTGAAGTAGTCGCCGAAGGAGAAGTTTCCGGCCATCTGGAAGAACGTACCGTGCCGAGCGGTTTTGCCGACTTCTTCAATGTCTGCGGTACGAATACATTTTTGAACGCTAACCGCCCGATCATACGGCGGCGTCTGTTGGCCCAGGAAATACGGGATGAACGGGACCATTCCCGCGACGGTGAATAACAGCGATGGGTCAGGTGAGACCAGCGACGCCGAAGGAACTACAGTGTGATCGTGCTTTTCGAAAAAGGCAGTCCAACGACGGGCAATTTCATGTGTTTGCATAACTGTTTATCCATCACGAGCTAGAACCGGCAGCACACCGGTTGTGTTCAAATGTTCTAAAATCTGTGGCTTAGGCGGGGCGATCCGAGGCTACGTTCGTGACTTCGCCCTGCAGCGGCTCCGCGTCGTCGAGGTTTTCCACGACCGGTGGGGCTGGTTGCGCTCGATTGAGGGCGGGAATTTGATCGCGAACGGTAGTGAAAAACGCTCGAGTCGATTCCACGATAATACTTGCCGCCCCTTCACCGATACTGCGTCCGATGTTTTCGGGTGCTAGTGAGGTACGCAGGGCCTCTTCTGCGCGGACCACAGCTTCGTCACGGCCCTTGGACAATTTCGAATGACCGTACCATCCGAGCGCAGCACCGACGCCAACAAGTAAAACTCGTTTCACAACCGCCAACCCTTTCTATTCGTAACCGTCCCTACTCTACCCAATCTCATGCCAGAGTGTTCTTGGAAGTCAACATCGTTCGGGTGAGACACCACCGGCTCGGGGCCTTGCCAAGAGCAAGTTCCACCGAGCCGGTATATAAGTGTATAAGTCGTGGCTTAACGCGAGTAGTGCTCGACGACCAGGTTTTCTTGGATAGACACTGGAATCTCAGCACGTTTTGGTGCGCGGACCAAGGTGGCACGCAGTTTGTCGATTTCTACATCCAGGTACCCGGGAACATCTGGGAGCACTTCCTGGTGCGCGCCAGTGGCAGCAATCTGGAATGGGACCATCTTTTCGCTACGCTCTGGAACGTGGATGAGCTGGCCTTCCGAGACCTGGAAGGAAGGACGGTCAACACGCTGACCATCGACCAGAATGTGCTGGTGGACTACCAGCTGACGCGCCTGCGCAATGGTGCGCGCAAAACCGGCGCGTAGCACAAGGGCGTCGAGACGGGATTCCAGCATTTCTACCAGGTTTTCACCGGCCAGACCAGGACGCCGACGTGCTTCTTTGAAGTACCGCAACATCTGGGCTTCGCGGATGTTGTAGATAGCGCGGAGACGCTGTTTTTCCTTCAGACGGACCGAGTAGTCAGAGTCGGCACGACGACGTGCACGTCCGTGCTGTCCCGGACCGTAAGGACGGCGCTCCATGTATTTTTCTGCTTTTGGAGTGAGTGCAATGCCAAGTGCGCGCGAGTGGCGCACCGTACGGCGGCTGCGTAGACCTTTAGCCATAGTGTTGTGGCTTCCTTTTCTTTGTCATGCGGTATCGATTAGTTTTGTCTCACCCACACGACAAAGCCGACTAGCTCAAATGCGGGTGAATCCTGGCCTCTGATGTCATAGTTTTCCAGAGAGCTGAGGGTTATACCGCCAACCGTCATCACTACCGTCTTCAGCGTTGTAAAGACGTGCCAGACAAGGGGTCAGCCTAGCAGATTCTGGCCTTCGAACCTAATCCGAGGGGTCTTTCTCTGATGAGGACTGTGCTTCAGACGACGGGCGTTGTGAGGTTGTCGAATCGGTGGCCGGTGGCGTGGGTGGCGGCTCATTGTTGATGACGGCACGCAAGCGTTCGACCCGTTCTGAGATCGTGTGTTCGTGGCCATTGGTCGTAGGGTTGTAATACCGCCTGCCCCGCAACTCATCGGGTAAATACTGTTGAGCGACGATGGAATGCGGATATGAATGCGGATATTTATACCCAACCCCGTGGCCTAGGGCTTTTGCACCGGCGTAGTGAGCATCGCGTAAAGGTTTGGGTACCAGGCCTGCGCGACCGGATTGCACATCGGCGAGAGCCTGGTTGATGCCGTCATAGGCGGCATTGGATTTTGGTGCGGTTGCCAAATGGACGACCGCTTGTGCCAGTGGGATCCGGCCCTCGGGCATACCAATAAGTTGCACCGCTTGGGCAGCTGCCACTGCGGTTTGCAATGCGCTCGGATCAGCCATGCCGATATCTTCCGACGCATGCACGATGAGTCGTCGAGCGATGTAGCGGGCGTCTTCGCCTGCGTGGATCATCCGGGCCAGGTAGTGTAGGGCGGCATCGACATCGGAACCACGAATGGATTTGATGAACGCAGAGATCACGTCATAGTGCTGGTCCCCGTCTTTGTCATACCGTAAGACCGCTTGATCCATTGCTTGGGCCGCGTGGTCGATCGTCACGATGGGCTTGCGCGCATCAGTCTCGGCCTGATCGATACTGACCCCGGCGGCGGCTTCCAGCGTGGTCAGTGCCCGTCGGGCATCACCCTGTGCCATGCGGATCAAATAATCCCGTGCCTCGTCATCGAGCTCAATGGTGTTATTGAGGCCCCGTTCTTCCACCACCGCTCGATCTATGAGCACGCCAATATCACTGTCGCTGAGCGGTTCCAGCGTCAACATAATCGAGCGCGACAGCAACGGGGCGACGACAGAAAATGATGGGTTCTCAGTTGTCGCTGCAACCAGCACGACCCAGCGGTTTTCCACACCGGGCAGCAGGGCGTCTTGTTGAGCTTTATTGAAGCGGTGAATTTCGTCGAGGAACAATATGGTGGTGCGCCCGTATAAGTCGCGGTCATCAAGAGCTTGCTCCATGACTCGGCGAACGTCTTTTACCCCGGCCGAAATGGCTGACAGTTCAACGAATTTTCGGTTTGGTGCTTGCGAGATCACGTGCGCTAAGGTGGTTTTCCCTGTACCGGGGGGACCATACAACATGATTGACGATGGGCCCACGTTTGCAGGTCCGGTGGTTTCCGTGAGCTTGCGTAACGGCGATCCGGGGGTGAGCAAGTGTTGCTGGCCAACGATCTCATCCAGGCTGCGTGGCCGCATCCGCACAGCTAGCGGTGCAGCCGCCGAAGCCTTGGAGGCCGGTTCGGGACCGTTGTGATCGTCGTGGTAAGCCGATGAGAACAAATCTTGCACGTCTCTACTCTAGTGGTGACGCGTATCGATGAATATTCCGGACTACACTTAGGGCCATGCGTGCTGTAATTCAAGTGGTTTCGTCTGCCAGCGTCTATGTGGAAAACCAAGTGGTCGGGCAACTTCCCCGGCCCGGTCTGATGATCTTGCTCGGGGTGCATGTGGACGACTCGCAGCAGCAAGCCGACGCATTGGTGGATAAGATCGTCAACTTGCGGATTTTGGGAGAAGAACAATCCGCTCTGGAACTCAACGCCCCCGTTATGGTGGTGTCGCAGTTTACCTTATACGCGGATGTTCGGAAGGGCCGGCGGCCCTCGTGGTCGAAAGCCGCCCGACCGGAACAATCAGAGCCGTTATACGAGTATTTTGTCGAACGCGTGCGTGCTCAGGGACTCGAGGTTGCTACCGGTGAGTTTGGTGCCAGGATGGACGTGTCGTTGGTCAATACGGGTCCATTCACCATCGTGATCGATTCCGATGAACTCGCCGTGTCACGGCGCGGATGACCCTGCGCTTCCCCTATCAACACCTTGATATGAGAACACGCCGATCCGAGATTTCTCTGATCGGCGTGCTCAATTGGAGCCTTTAGCTAGGCTTTGGCCTCCTCGGTGACCTCTTCATCGTCTTCTTCAGGGACGTAGTCAACACCGGTTTCGGCACGTTGTTCATCAGTAATTGGTGCGGGCGCATCCGTCAATGGGTCGTGACCGTTGCCAGTCTTAGGGAAGGCGATGACTTCGCGAATTGAGTCCGTACCCGCCAGCAGCGAGATGATGCGATCCCATCCGAAGGCGATACCGCCGTGTGGCGGTGCCCCATACTGGAAGGCATCCAGCAAGAAGCCGAACTTCTCTTGGGCTTCTTCATCGGAGATGCCCATGACGTTAAAGACCCGTTTTTGAACCTCTTGGTTATGAATACGAATCGAGCCGCCACCAATCTCGTTGCCGTTGGCCACAATGTCATACGCGTAGGCCAGGGCTTCAGCGGGGTTGGTGTCGAAGGTATCCAAGTACTCCGGTTTTGGTGAGGTGAAGGCGTGGTGAACTGCAGTCCAAGCACCGTGGCCAATAGCCACATCGCCTTCGGCTTCGGCAACTTCGGCCGGCTCAAACATGGGCGCGTCAACGACCCACACAAAGGCCCAGTCTTGTTCTTCGGCTGGTACTTCAGAGTTCGATTTGATCAAGCCGATCCGGTGGGCGATTTCGACGCGTGCCGCACCGAGTAGCGCACGGGAATCATTGGGTTTACCAGCTGCGAAGAAAATCGCATCCCCTGGTTCTGCTCCTACGGTTTCGGCCAGATTTTCGCGTTCGGTCTCCGAGATGTTACGCGATACCGGCCCGGTCAGTTCGCCGTCTTCTTTGATGAGCACATAGGCCAGTCCATGAGCACCACGCTGTTTTGCCCATTCTTGCCATGCATCAAGTTGACGTCGCGGTTGTGATGCGCCGCCCGGCATCACGACGGCGCCAACGTATTCGTTTTGGAAGACCCGGAAAGGTGTGTCTTTGAAGTACTCTGTCATGTCGGTCAGTTCAAGACCGAAACGCAGGTCCGGTTTATCGGTACCGTATTTTGCCATCGCCTCGTGATAGGTCATGCGCGGAAACGGCGTGGGGAGTTCAACCCCGATCAACTTCCAGATCGCTACGAGCAGCTCTTCGGCCAACGTGATGATGTCGTCTTGTTCCACAAAGGAAGCTTCGATATCGAGCTGGGTGAATTCTGGCTGACGATCCGCACGGAAATCTTCGTCACGGTAGCAGCGTGCAATCTGGTAGTACCGCTCGATACCACCGACTTGGAGCAGCTGCTTGAACAACTGCGGTGACTGCGGCAGAGCATACCAAGAGCCGGGTTCGAGACGTGCTGGCACCAAAAAGTCACGGGCGCCTTCCGGAGTAGAACGTGTCAGGGTTGGGGTTTCGACTTCGATGTAGTCTTGGTCGGCCAACAAGTTCCGAGCCACACGGTTGACCTCGGAACGTAACCGCATGATCCGAGCTGGTTCGGGACGACGCAAATCCAAGTACCGGTGCGCCAGACGAACTTCTTCTCCGACCTCAACGTGTTCATCTACTTGGAACGGCAACGGGGCTGAGGTGTTCAGTACGACAACGTCAGAAGCAAATAATTCAACGTCACCCGAAGCGATGTTACGGTTTTCACTACCTTCTGGGCGAGCCTTAACCTCGGCGGTAACCTGCAAAACGTACTCGTTGCGCAGATGATCAAATTGCGATTCATCGTGCACCACGATCTGGGCGATACCCGAGGCGTCCCGCAGATCGATAAAAGCTACGCCACCGTGGTCGCGGCGGCGGGCCACCCAGCCTGCCACGGTCACGGTCTGGCCGATGTGTTCGGCGTTGAGTTTGCCGAGTTGATGGGTGCGAAGCACGTTGTGTTTCCCCTTTTGAATTCTACGTATTTGATAAAAACTGAAGCGGTTCCTGGCTAGTCTACCGCTGTGGCGTTGCGTCCTTGAGCTGGTCTACTTGCCTGATTGCCGGGCGCAAATCATCCGTCGGCGGGAACCACTCGTTCGGATCCGCCGGCACTTGTTCACCGGAGCGAATGTCCTTGACTTCATGTGTCGCGGTCCCAGCATCGTCGTAATTCGTGAACCAGACGTATGGGATACCTCGTCGATCGGCGTGACGAATCTGTTTCCCGAATTTCTCAGCTTTGGTCGCAACCTCAGTGTTAATACCCCGAGCACGGAGCTGCTGGGCGACATCTTGAGCTGCCGACCAGTCCTCATCTGAGGTCAACGCAATATAAACGACCGTGGGAACGCTCCGACTGGCCTCGACCATGTTGTGCGAAAACAGCCGAGAAATCAAACGGGTGACACCGATCGAGAGCCCCACACCCGGGAAGGTGCGCTTGCCCTTAGTCGCCAGGGCATCATACCGTCCGCCTGAACAGATGGAGCCGAGTTGTTCATGCCCCACCAGATTGGTTTCATATACGGTGCCGGTGTAATAATCCAGACCGCGGGCAATTGACAGGTCGGCCACGGCAGTTCCGGGCACCCGCTTATGCAGTTCGTCGATTACTTCAGCTAACTCGCTTAGCCCTTCATCAAGCAGTTCATTCTGCACCCCGAGCGCACGCACCTCGGTCACGAAAGAAGAGTCTTCTGCTCGTATGTTGGCCAGAGCAAGGGCCAGTTCAGCTTGTTCTGAACTCGCGCCGAGTTCGTCTTGCAGTCCCTGTGCTACTTGTTCAGCACCGATTTTTTCAAGCTTATCAATATTGCGTAGCACTCCAGCAGTGTCTTCCAGGCCAATCCCCCGGTAGAACCCTTCAGCGAGTTTGCGATTATTAATCCGAATCATGAACTGACCGATCGGCAGTTTTGACAGGGCTTCGGCCATCACCAATGCAACATCGATATCGTGCCGGAAATCCAATGCACCATCCCCGACGACGTCGATATCGGCTTGAGTAAATTCGCGAGCACGCCCTTCCTGGGGACGTTCACCTCGCCATACTTTTTGAATCTGATAGCGGCGGAAGGGGAACGCCAAGTGCCCCGCGTTTTCTGTGACGTAGCGCGCAAACGGCACTGTGAGGTCAAAGTGCAGGGCAAGCCGGGAGGTGTCATCTGGGTCTGGAGCGTCGGTTTCGTGAATCCGCGATACCGTGTAGACCTCTTTGTCGATCTCGCCTTTGCGAAGGAGGGTCCCGAGCGTTTCAACAGCTCGTGTCTCGATGTTTGCGAAACCATGGAGCTCGAAGACTTCTGCGAGGGTGTTGAGCACATGGAGTTCTACGAGACGCTCTTGTGGGAGCCATTCGTGAAATCCAGATAGTGAAGTCTTACGGGACATAACAGTGTTTACTCCAGAATTTTTTGAGGTGTGTTGCAATGCGCACCGTGGTGCCTGCTATTTAAAGTACTCTGCCATTGTATGCGTTTCACGTAAGCTATCAGTGACCATCTCATGACAGTCATCCGATGGCTGACGGGATCTCCACCTACGGAAGAAAGTTTTAGCGGTGACAACTAGTCAACAACCCGACGCACCAAAACCAGCGGCTCCAAAACCAGGCGTGGTAACACCTGCCGAAGTAACTCCGGTGGCACCAGTGGCGCCCACTCCGGCCTACACCTCTGATCTGCAGGAAGCCAAGCAGTTTGCTGAGGTTTCTGACGATGGTGTCGTAACCCTTCTGGACGGCGACGAAAAGGTCGAGGTCGGGCAGGTCCCTGAGGCGTCCAAGGAAGACGCACTGTCATATTATGTGCGTAAATATGACGATGTGATGACACAATTGCAGCTGTTAAAGCAACGTCTTGAAACAGATGCCTCGAACCGGGAACTGGAAAAAACACTCGACCAGATTGATGAGACCATCGCAGCACGCCAAATGATCGGCGATATGGCTAGGGTTCGACAATTTGCAAAAGAGCTTCGCAATGATTTGGTGGAGCGCCACGCCAAACAGCAGGCGGAACGCGAAAAAGCGTTGGCTGAACAGCAGGCGCAGCGCGAAAAGATCGTAGAGCGCGCAGAAGAAGTAGCCGGTCAAGATCCAGCCAGGACACAGTGGAAACAGTCCACCGCAAAAATGCGGGCGTTGTTTGATGAATGGCGTACTGTTCAGAAGTCTGGTCCGCGCCTGCCGCGGGCGACCGAGGATGCTCTTTGGAAGCGCTTCCGCTCTGCTCGGAACACGTTTGAAAAGAATCGGCGCGCGTTTTTCTCTCAGTTAGACGCTCGCAATGCGGAAGCCAAAAAGATTAAAGAAGACTTGATTGCCCGGGCTGAAGCACTTCAGAATTCCACGGATTGGGGCCCGACGACGCTGAAGTATCGGGACCTGATGAATGAGTGGAAGAAATCTCCACGCGCCTCCCGTAAGGACGATGATGCTCTTTGGGCACGTTTCCGGGCAGCCCAGGATGTCTTCTTTAACGCTCGGGATGCTGCCAATGCAGAACTTGACCGTGAGTATGAAGCCAACCTTGAGGTCAAAGAGCAGATTCTGAAGGAAGCTCAACAACATCTACCGTTCAAGGATCTGGAAACGGCTCGAGCGGTTATGCAAGATATTCGGGTTCGCTGGGATGAAGCTGGCCGTGTGCCGCGCAAGGACATCAGCCGAATGGAAAGCGAAATGTCCAAGCTAGAGCGGGCGCTAAGCGACCTCGAAGAAGAGCACTGGCGCAGAACTGATCCTGAAACCAAGGCACGGACAAACTCCGCGCTGGCGCAGTTGCAAGAAAGCATCGCGCAACTTGAAGCCGATCTTGCTGCCGCCCAGCAAGCCGGTGATGAGCAGAAGATTGCTGCAACTCAAGAAGCGCTAGATGCTCGACGCGAGTGGCTTGAGGTTGTCCAAGCTGCCGGTGAATAAGCAGTTCCCGTCGTTCATATAGGTTATCCACAGCTCCGGTCGACACACCGTTGGCCGGAGCTGTTCTTTGTCATGATGGAACACATGGTTAGTTCGCATCACGATTTACGTTTCTCTGTCGTCAACCAATACAACCTCTACGTTCCAGGTAACCCCTATACGGCTTCTGAATTATCTGCCATGGCCTATCACGGAGTCTTGCGTCCGCAATTTGGCCCCTATTATGTGGACGTGGATCTACCCGATACACCATCTCAGCGAGCAAAAAGTGTTCGTATGGTGGCAGATCAACTCATCGACGGGAGCTGGACGGCCACCCTCTTGACTGCGGCCTGGATCTATCTGGGAGGCCAGGCTCCAGAAATGTTCGAAGCAGCCACGGCTACACCTCATCGGGGAGCTACACGAGCCACGGTAATGCCGACTGCGTTCCGTCACACGGATTATCTGCAGCGTTCAGAAATCGATGAGGAAGACCTGCGGGTGGTCGGCGGGGTGGTCGTAACGAGTCCTGAACTCACAATTGAAGACCTCCTGAGAATTGGCGGAAGCAAGCGGCATCAACAACAAGCTCACCAACTTTGTGCGTTGGTCGATGTAGCAACGTTGCATCAACGATTCGACTCAGAGGTACCAGGCATGGCCAAAGCCCGTGAGTTGTTAGAGAAGCTAACGCATTCGGCTAGCTCTGCTGCATAATGCACGGAAACGCTACGGAGCTAGTTCGACCCGGTATTCTTCTTCCGATCCGAGCGCCGATAGACGTCATAGACTCCGTCAACTTGACGTACTGCATTCATGAGATGCTCAAGATGATCGGTGTCGCCCATTTCAAACACAAAACTCGTTTCCGCTACCCGGTCCCGTCGCGTTTTGACATTAGCACTGAGAATATTGACGTGGTGGTCAGCTAGAACAGCCGTCAGATCGGACAACAGCTGTTTTCGGTCCAACGCTAAGACCAGAATGTCGACGTTGAAGGTAGCATCTGAGCTGGGTGCCCACTCCACCTCTAGGAGTCGATCCTGTTCTGTTGTGTTGACGATATTGGGGCAGTCTTTGCGATGCACCGATATCCCCGAGCCACGGGTGACGAAACCAATAATGCTATCCGGTGGAACAGGGGCACAGCACCGGGCAAGTTTCGCCATGACGTCTCCCGCCCCAGGAACAACAATGCCAGAATCAGTATGCCGCGACGGGTGTGGAATAGTCGGGATTGAAACTGTATCGGGTTCTGGCTCAGTCTTGTCTTCTTCCGGAGCTAGGATCTGCTCGATACGCTTCAATACGTTTTGCAGCGAAACTGAACCTTCACCGATGGCGGCGTAAAGCCCCTGTATATCTTCGTAGTTCAGTTGTTCCACGACATTATTAAGCGTATCGGTGCTCAACATTTGTTGCAGCGGCAAGGTGTGTTTCCGAGCCTCTTTGGTCAGCAGCTCTTTACCGCGCTCGATAACTTCATCACGGCGCTCTTTGGAAAACCAGTGCCGGATCCGGTTGCGGGCTCGACCAGAACGTACGAAACCTAACCAGTCTTGTGATGGTCCTGCATTTTCATCTTTGTCAGTGAAAATCTCTACAGAATCACCGTGGTTCAGCACCGTATTCAACGGCACGAGTCGATCATTCACCCGAGCACCGACGGTACGGTGTCCAACCTGGGTGTGCACACTGTAGGCAAAATCAACGGGTGTAGAACCTGAGGGGAGCGCTTTGATCTCTCCCTTAGGAGTGAAGACATATACCTCAGACGAACCGATCTCGGTCCGTAAAGAATCTAAGAAGTCATTAGGGTCTGAAGCATCCTGTTGCCAGTCCAAGACGGTCTTCAACCAGCCTGGTGTTTGTGCGTCTGCAGCACCACCCCGCTTATATATCCAATGTGCCGCAACACCATATTCGGCACGATGGTGCATTTCGTGGGTACGAATTTGAATCTCTACGCGTTTTCCGCCGGGCCCGATGACGGTTGTATGCAAGGACTGATACATGTTGAATTTCGGCATGGCGATATAGTCTTTGAACCGCCCGGGGATCGGAGACCACCGCGCGTGCAGTGCTCCTAACACTGCATAGCAATCACGAACCGAATCCACGAGTACACGGATGCCTAGGAGGTCATAGATCTCGTTAAATTCTTTGTCTTGCTCCTGCATCTTTTGGTAGATCGAATAGTAATGCTTCGATCTACCAGTTACAGTTGCTCGAATTTTGACCGAACGTAGCTCCTTTTCAACCTGTTCGGTCAGGTTGGCTACAATCTTCTGACGTTGTGGAGTGCGCTCTCCGACTAACCGAACAATTTCGGCATAGACCTTGGGCCAAAGTGCAGCAAACGATAAATCTTCTAATTCCCACTTGATGGTGTTCAGACCCAGCCGGTGTGCTAGGGCTGCATAGATCTCAAGGGTCTCTTTCGCCTTCCGAGCAGAGGACTCTGGCGCTACGTAACGCCACGTTCTGGCATTATGCAGCCGGTCTGCCAATTTGATCATCAAGACGCGCACGTCTTTGGCCATGGCAATAATCATCTTGCGCACGGTTTCCGCTTCGGCGGCCGAGCCGAATTCTACGCGGTCTAATTTCGTGACACCATCAACGAGTAAGGCGACATCAGGGCCAAAATCTTTAGTGAGTTGCTCCAGCGTGTAATCGGTGTCTTCCACGGTGTCATGCAGTAGAGCCGCAATGAGGGTCTCACCGGTCAAACCGAGTTCGGCCAAAATAGTCGCAACGGCTACAGGATGCGTGATATATGGGTCACCGGATTTTCGGAATTGATCGCGGTGATGATAATTGGCGACATTAAAAGCGCGAATGATGGGTGTGATGTCACCTTTGGGATGGCGCACCTTCA
>JAJUIX010000254.1 GCA_029267455.1 Enteractinococcus sp.
ACGTCGGTGCGGTGATCGTATTGGCCTTGATCCAGTTCACCCGGTTCAATCAGCGAGACGATCTCACCGCTGTGTGCGACGGACAGCCCAACATTGATCAGATGCCGATCAGATAGCTGTTTCGCCCCAGCGATCGCCACCGATGGCGAGATCTCCACGGCCTGGAGTTGTTTAGCCAAACTGTCGGGCGATACGCAGGTATCTTCGGTCAGAAACCAGAGCCACGACTGGGTGTCTGGGCGATTCGCCGTTTCCGACGTCGCCAACACCTCGGTCAGTTGTTCGGCCAGCGTGTGATTGGCATCGCGTACCACGAGGTGATGCTCCACCCCGGCTTCGTCCATGACTTTGCCAAGGTTCTCCGACAGGGCCGACTCGACGTCGGTATTGGTGACGACGACGGCGGTGTCGAGGCCGACCTGGCCGTGCAGCACCGAGGTGAAGACGTCGGTGGAAACTTGCGCGGGGTCCTCGAGGAGGAAGACCCCGGTGACGTGGTACTTAGCCAACTGTTATGAGGATTTCTTGCGTAGTCGACGACGTTCACGTTCTGACATGCCGCCCCAAATGCCAAAGCGCTCGTCATTGGCCAATGCGTATTCGAGGCATTGCTGTTTGACGGGGCACACGCCACAGACTTTCTTGGCGTCTCGGGTCGAGCCACCTTTTTCTGGGAAGAACGCTTCTGGGTCGGTTTGAGCACACAGGGCGTCAGCCTGCCATGCGAGTTGGCCGTCGTCGGCGGTATCGCCGAAACCTGGCAGCGTCTGCCACAGGTCGATGGTTTCGGATTCTGCCGGCTCCGCTTCGACGGGGTGTAAAGCGGTAACGGTCGCTTCTTGAGTTTCCTCGGTGACCAGGCCGTTCATCGCATCGTGTGCGGCAAGATATGCGGTTGCCCGATCATCGGCGGTGGCCAGGTCTTGCCCGGCGCTGGGATCTGCTGGATCGACGAACCAGTCGATCGGAACCTCACGTGAATTTCGAGATACGGATTGGCTCTCAAGGCGGGAACGCTCCGCCCGTTGTGCATTGTCCATTGGTTCCTTTCCTGCAGTTTTCACCGGGCACGATGAGTCGCCCCACAACAAGTGGTATTTGTTGTACGGACGTGGATCGTCGTGGTGAATTATCTATTGTACTGGTTCCTAATTACACCGGTGTAACTCGCGGTTAGTCAAGCCCGGAGACGTTGCAACATCGGCCCTGACAGTAAATTCTCAGTCAATTTTCAGCGTGATTTAACTCCGCGACTGTTACCTCACCTGGAGTAATATAACGGAACGGTTAGCCTAGGGTGCAACACCGTTACCGTCGAAGGACTTTATGATTCAACTATCTTCCACCTCGTCCAACAATCCGCTCGAATCGCCAGCTGACCTCATCGGACACCTGGCCGCATCTCCCCGTCCGGCAATCATTCACTACGCAGCCGATGGGCGCACGGAACTATCCGGCAGGGTCACCGTCAACTGGGCGACCAAAACCACCCACCTGCTCGACTCCTACGGCATTGCCGAACCGGACACAATCTTAGTCGATGTGCCGGTCACGTGGCGCGCTACGGTGATGGTTCTGGGTGCTGCATGGTCAGCGTTGGACTGGACCACAGACCCAGATGATGCCGCCGCGATTCTGACGGACCGTCCGCAATTGTACATGGAGTCCGCCGCCGAGATTTTCGTCACGCACCAAGAAACCGTGGATCCCGCCCTCGTCAACGTCGACGACGAGGTGCTATCGCAAGCCGATGATGCACTGTTACCGCCAGCCGATATTATTGGGCGCGCCGCCACCGATCAGCCGGCTGACGAGCGGGTTCGGGTGTTGCGTTCTGGCACACTCATTAAATCCGAGGGATTGCGTCTTGACGAGGCCCTCTGGTGGGCGATGGTTGATGCGTGGCGTCACAGCAAACCGGTCGTATTCGTCGATACCGCCGATGCCGACCAGCTGGCTCGGATTATTGAAACTGAACGGTTGAACTAAGTCGCGTCTTGCCCACTCGGACCGTGGGGCTCCTCGTCGTCTGTTCTTTGAGCCCCATCGGAGCCGACACGCGGGATCGCGCCGGTGAGCATTTCGCGGTCGCGGACAGTGGCCGGATCGGCCTCGACGGCTTCACTAAAGACCCATAATCGATAGGCAATAAACCGGAAGACCGTGGCAAACGCCAAACCGAT
>JAJUIX010000143.1 GCA_029267455.1 Enteractinococcus sp.
CTCAGCAGCACGCTGTCGACCGACGGCTCAGTGACCGCTACCAGGTTGAGAAGCTCCTGGGACGAGGCGGTATGGCGAATGTCCACCTTGCCCGGGACACCTACCTAGACCGCATGGTCGCGATCAAAACGCCGCGTTGGGACCGAATGAGCCATCCCGGCCTAGTCGAGCAGTTCAGACGGGAGGGCCGCGCGGCCGATGGGCTGAAGCATCCAGGCATTGTTTCCATTCTGAGCAAAGGAGATGAAGAGGTCACCGATCCTGACGGGAACCAGGTGCAGCGTCCCTACATGGTGATGGAGTACGTAACCGGGGCGACTTTGCAGTCACTCGTGCGTGAAGAGGCTGGCCTAGCGGTGGAGCAAGCGTTAACGATCACCGCCGAGATCTTAGCTACCTTGAGCTACACCCACACCCAAGGCGTCGTGCACGGTGACCTCACCGCCACCAACGTCATGCTTTCGGCTGAGGGCAACGTCAAACTCATGGATTTCGGCAGTTCGCACACTTTCACTGGTGCTGATTCCAACACGACGCAGATAATTTCCGTGACCCCGGCCTACGGCTCGCCTGAACGGATTCAGGGACTGGCTTCCGATGCTCGCAGCGACCTCTACTCGGCGGGATGCGTGCTCTACCAACTGCTCACCGGTCGGGTTCCCTTCGTTGGGGATTCGAGGGTGGACCTAGCCTACAGGCATGTGTATGAAGCGCCCCAACCACCCTCAACATACCGATCAGCAATCGGGCCCCACCTCGACACTGTGGTCATGTGTGCCTTAGCAAAGTCCCCTGACGACCGATACCAGAGTGCACAAGCGTTCCGCCAAGACCTCCTGGCGGCGGGCTCAACGCGAGCACCTTCGGTATAGCGCTCCATCCGCCAGAGCATGGCGTCTCAAGGTATGAGCACCTGGTTTCAGGATTCTAGAAGCTGCAGGAATTCTTCGAGTTTGGTCGCATTAATAAACCCAGCATCTTCGGCACGACGCGCTGTCGCTAACGCCATGCCACGGTAGGTTTCAAACAGGTCGGGATCGTCCAGGTCCTTGAGGGTTTCCAAATGCTTAGCAACAGTGCCTGTGTCACCGCGAGCTATCGGCCCGGTGAGTGCTCTATCACCGTTGGTGAGCGCATTTTCCAGGCTAGCGTTCATCAGGTTGCCCAGCAGTTTGGAGGCCTGGTCGATCCCAACGGATTCCAACATGGCTTGAGCCTGGGCGGTCAACGTTACCAAGTGATTTGAGGCATGAGCCATGGCCGCATGATAGGTAGGCCGGGCCGCTTCCGGAATGGTGACGGGGATGCCGCCCATCTCCACGACCAAGGCTTCAGCAATGGGAGCGACCACCGGGTCGGCGGTAATACCAAAAGCCGTGTTCTGTAACCGATCAACATCCAGAGACAACCCGGTGAAGGTCATCGCCGGGTGAATGGCAACCGGAATGGCCCCGTGTTCTCGCACCGGATCCATCACCGCGGTGCCATATCGTCCCGAGGTATGTACCAGCAGGTGCCCGGTTTGAATATGTCCCGCTGCGGCAAGCCCGGCGACCAAGGACTCCAACACGTCGTCGGGCACCGCAAAGATGACGGCCTCAGAACGACGAAGTATATCGGGGATTTCCACAATTGGGGCCTCCGGAAGGAGGGCTTCGGCGCGCGCGACTGAGGCCTCCGATACCGCGTGGACGGCGGTGATGGTGTGGCCGGCTTGTTGCAGGGCCCGACCAAGCACGGCTCCGACACGGCCGGCGCCGATAATGCCAAAACCCAGGCGGTTTGGGCGTCCGATGGCTCCGGGGGTCAGTGGTTCGTCAACACTCACGAGGTAGGTGTCCTTCCTTAGAGTCCAGCCAATTTGGCGTACCCGCGGGAGCACAGGTCGTCACGCAGGCGTGTGGCTTCTTTGGTGGGTAGTCCGCTGATGGTTGCGGTGGACCCGGCGGTCGTGATGGTCAGGTCAGCCAGATCGAATTTGCGTTGCAACGGGCCTTGTTTGACGTTTACGAATTGCAGTCGCCCGTAGGGTACGGCCTCGTAGTTCCGGAAGATGGCGCCGGAGCGGATGAGGATGTCATCAGATTGTTCTACCCAACCATGAACCCGCACTTGAAACGGCGTCAGAATGATGACGCCCAGGTCATAGACCAGCGTCCACGCGGCGGGGATATACGATAAACCGTGCCAGAAGTCCGGGTCTGCTTGGGCGTTGAAGATCATCGCCGCGACGGTGAAGACGGTAACGAACGAGACCATACTGAGCACATTGTAGATTTGCCGGTAGGTTTTCAGCTGCGCTCGGACCGGACGGAATTCGATGTCATCGGGAAAATGTTTCACGCTGACTCACCTGCTACGCGAGCCTTTTCGGCGGCCTTTTCGAACGTTTCGAGTTCTTCCGGGGCCATCCACTGATTCTTATCCGATATGCGTCGCGCGTGGGCTGCGATCTCGGCTTCCTGAAAGAACAACTGCACGAGGGCGGCAGGTTCCTGGTTTTTCAGGTCAACGCGAACCGGGCCGGGCGGAGTGATGAACCGTGCCGACGCGGTGCCGGACAGTTTATCCGTCAGCGTCTGGTGCACGGCGGATTGTTGGATGCGCTCGTGCGGGATCATCGCCAGGTTCGGCCGTAACCGACCAAATCGGATCAGCAGCAGGGTCGGCGTGGTCCGGTACCCGTGACGACGCCCGGCCACCGGCTGCCAAATGCGCGCCCGGGCCGGGACGCAGGTGAAACCGTCGTCGTCGGAAGTATATTTCATGGCGTTGTAGAGCAGGTCGCTGGCGTATTCAATGCCCGGATCGGGGGCGAGCACCGACAGCATCATGACGACGTCGTCAAAAGTGCCCACGGGAAGCACGGTGGTCGAGGGGTCAGCCAAGCCGTAGCCGGCGACCGTGACCTGGATGCGGTACCACCCAAAGTACCGATACATGAGCGGCTGGGTGACCTGGATGCCCTGAATCCGGCCGGGCGGGATGGTGTGCGAGGACGTCGACAACATCCCCGACGTGACCCGCACTCCCGAGTCTGATGTTCTTGCAGTGAAATTGAAGTTCGTGTTGACCTGGGCAAATGCGGTTGCCAGGGTGGTGAACACCGCGATCCCGACAAATATCAGGAGCATGAGCACGCCAAACGGGACCGCAGCTTGGAATCCGTCGTCTCTGGCACCCAACCACATGAAGAATCCGGTGACGCCGCCACCCATCAGCGCCGTCATGAGCCCGGTCGACAATCCGGTCACAATGGCCGCACCCACGACCCGACTAAATGGGATGGTCAGCAATTCGCGCGAGGGCGTTTTGGCCTGCTGTGCCCGCAACTGGTTCGGCGCTTCGACGTCCTGATTGAGGCCGTGGGGATTATGTTGCACGTACTGAGCAAGATAGTCGGCGTAGGGGTAATCTGGCACAGCGGTGGCTGTCCCCGGGAAGGCGGGGCTGGTGTCGTCATCGGAGGCGGAGGTCGGGTCGAGTGTAGGGTCGTCTTGCGCCCCAGAGGCCAGGTACAGAATTTCGCGACGGAGCCGTTCGGCTTCGGATTCACGCACATACTCGAGTGTCAAGGTGGTTTCAGCACCGTCAGCGGCATGCAGGGACAGTTTCGACAGCCCAAAGATTCGAGCAAAAAAGGGGCGGACGATATCCACGGCCTGCAGCCGGTCCAAGCGCATGTAGCGTCGCTGTCGAAAGATGACTCCGGCGCGCAGTTCAACAGCGTCGGTGGTGATACGAAACTGGTAAAACCACCAGGAAATCGCATACACTCCGGCTGCGATCACCAAGGTGGCGACGACGATGCCCAACATGATGAGCAGGGACTGGCCTATCGACAGGTTGACCGCTTCGATAAAACTTTGCAGCTCGCGCACCGAAAAACTCGTGATCAGGTACACGAAGATCAGCAGGACAGACCAGGAGCGAATGAACGGTGAGATCGGGTGAACGCGGCGCCATGGCTGCTCTGCGGGCCGGTGAGGTTCGGTCATGACTCCCCCAATTCTGCCAGGCGGGCATAACCACGCTGCGTCAGTTCATCACGGAGGCGTTCGGCTTCATCCATCGGCAGGCCCTCAAAAGTCGACGCGGTGCCGCCACCGGCGGTGGTGATGACGATATAGGTGATGCCAAATGCCCGTTGCAGCGGCCCCTGGCGGATGTCCACATACTGAATGCGCCCATACGGGACGGCGACTTGGTAACGGAACAGGATGCCACGACGCAACAAAAGATCATCCTGTTTTTCCAAATATCCCATGGCCCGCACCTGGCGGGGAATAATGAGTGCCAGCCAGACGCCTGCGACC
>JAJUIX010000057.1 GCA_029267455.1 Enteractinococcus sp.
GGCGCGAAGCAGCGCAATCGACAATCCACCGGACCCCACGCCGGCTTCGACGACTCTAGCGCCGGGAAAAATGTCGGCCATGTGAATGATTTGTCCCGTGTCTTTCGGGTAAATGACCGTGGCACCGCGCGGCATGGACAATACATAATCCGAGATCAGTGGCCGTAAGACCTGATATTCGAAACCGTGGGTATTTTCGATCACCACGCCTTCAGGTCCCCCAATGATTTCGTCATGATGTAATACCCCGTGCTGGGTGTGGAAGGATTCACCTGCCATCAGGGTGATCGTATGAAGTTTGCCGCGCTCATCGGTGAGTTGCACGCGCTCGCCGGCACGCAGAGGTCCGCGCCGGGTTTGGGCTCCGATCGGTTGCGTGTGGTCACCCGAGGTGGTCATGTAGTGGTCCTTTCGAAGACTGAGATTAGGCATGAAGGCGTCTGGCCAGCACATCTGGCGTGATAATACCGATAATTCGGTGTGGGGTTTCGGAATCGTCTAGGACGGCGATGACATTATTGGGGAATTCCATGAATCTGGTGAACAGCTCCTCGACAGAATCCGATATACGAATATGTGCCGCAGGATTGACGCGGCGCGAAACCGCACTGACGGGCAGCTGCCAAGATCCCCGAGGTACTGTGGCTAATGCTCCATAATCAATCAACCCAACCAGTCGTTCATGGCCGGTCGTGTCAGAAACGTCCAATACAGCAATGGGGAGTTGTTCATATTCATCACCGGGATGGATTCCGGTCAGCAATGGGGTGAGCTTGGCGATTGGGGCATCGGCCAAGATGGTGCGCACCGGCGTCATTAAATCGGTAATGCGCATCCGTTCCGCCAGCATCTGCAGCTCCGCTGAGCGAATCGCACCGGATGCAGCCTGCCAGAGCATGGTACCGATCATGAGAACGATCAGCAGCCCGAAGATCGATACCTCACCGGTTTGCAGGTAGGGCACCACTACCCCGCCGATGAGTAAGAGCACGACGATGATGCGGCCCGACCAGCCGGCGGCACGCATGCCGCGGGCCCGTGAACCGGTGGCGGCCCATACCCCAGATTCGACCACTCGACCCCCGTCGAGCGGATGGCCGGGTAATAAATTAAAGAGACCGATGAGCAGGTTGGTCCACACGGTAACCGTCAGCAACACCATGGTGGTGTTCGTGGGTTCGACGAGCAGCTGCGATAATCCCCAGGCGATTCCGGCGATCGCGAGGTTCGAGAGGGGACCGACAATTGCCACGGTTAACGACCGCCACGGGGTTTGTGCTTTGCCCCTGGAAGAGTGTTGGTACAGCGTGGCACCACCCCAGAAATTCAGGATGATTTCGTTGACCTGCCAGCCGAATGACCTCGCCGCCAAAGCGTGAGCCAATTCGTGAATCAATACCGTGCCGAACATAATGAGCACGAAAAAGGCCGAGACGGCCCACGTCCAACCGACTGAAGCATCCGGTATGGCTTGGGCAAAGGTTGGACGGAACAACACCATGATCAGGACCGCAAAGATCCACCACGACCAGCTGACGTAAATGGGCACGTCGGCTACCGAGGCAATTTTGAGGCCTTTTCTGGAGGTGATGGCCATAGTCCGTCCTTGTCGCTGATATGGATGTACGTTAAACTCTGCCACACTTTGCTGGGGATACCGCCGACTGCGCCGGGGTGCTGAGGCATTGCGCTGTTGGCGTGGTTATGAGCGCGATGCCGAGTTAGCTAAGCTGGAGGGACTAGTTTTTGTTGCACGTAGTGAATGGATTATATGTCTGATTTTTCTGGTACCGACCAGAACTTCTTGGGCTGGTTGACGCACCATACCCCAGCCTTGTCAGGTCGGACGTCTCGGCCCGCACGGATTCTGGTTGCAGCATTTGAGGGTTGGTCTGATGCTGGCGACGCGGCCTCAGATGCCATTGAAGAAATCGCACGCCAAACCAATGCTGAACTCATCACCGAGCTCAACCAAGATGAATATTACGACTATCAGGTCACTCGCCCGGTGGTCACCCGAAATGCGGACGGATCCGGGCACATTGACTGGCCGCGCACCAGAGTATTTCATGCAGGTGCCGGCCAAGCCCATCCGGACCAGCCTGAACTGTACCTTGTGTTGGGCACCGAACCGAGCTTACGGTGGCGACACTTCGTCAAAGAAATCCTCGATGCGGCAGAAGAATGGGATATTGATGCCGTTGTGGTTGCCGGTGCACTGCTGGCCGATGTACCGCACTCGCGTCCTTTAACGCCCACCAAATCTTCGGCCTCGGAGTCGCTGCGCGACGCCCTGGAGGGCTATCGAAAACCCACGTATGAGGGGCCTACAGGCATTACCGGTGTGCTCACCGATGCGGCAGCGAATCGGGGTTGGCCGACTGTCGCGACTTGGGTCTCGGTCCCCCACTATGTTGCCCAAGCACCATCGCCAAAAGCCCAGCTTGCTTTGGTCCGCGAATTAGAGGATCTGCTCGGCTTGCGATTGCACTTAAAGCCGCTCGCCGATGATGCGGCGGCCTGGGAACGCGGGGTCGATGAATTAGCGGCGGAAGATCCGGATGTTGCCGCGTATATTCAGCAGCTTGAACAAGCACGCGATACTGAACAGCTTCCGGAAGCATCGGGTGAACATATCGCGAAAGAATTCGAGCGCTATCTCAAACGCCGTGATGAAGACGGTGGCGGGTCCGCAACACAAGGTGGCGGAACCCGCTAACCGTCTCCGGCGGCTGCCTTAGTACAGCTTGATCCCCAGGAGAGCGTCTAAGACCACTACCGCATTGATCGACGGTAGCGCCTTGTCACGTGGTTGTGCTTCGTCTAGACGTTTCTTAGCCCAGCGGTCTACGGCGTGCAATGCAGCAGGGGCATTTAGATCGTCAGACAGGGCGGCAAAGATCTCGGTGGTGAGCGTTTCGGCGTCTCCGCGCTGTTCGAATGCGACAGCCTCGCGCCATGAGGAGAGCCGTTTGGTGGCTTCCGCAAGGGCTTCATCGGTGTATGACCAGTCACTGCGGTAATGGTTATCGAGCAATAAGGCACGAATTGCCATCGGTGATTCGCCGCGCGCCACCAAGTTGGAAACCAGTTCCAGATTGCCCAAGGATTTCGACATTTTCACGCCGTCGAGGCCAACCATGCCCGAGTGGACGTACAACTGCGCCATCGGCTTATGGGTGACGGCAGTGGCATGGGCGGCAGAGAATTCGTGGTGCGGGAACCGCAAATCGGAGCCGCCGCCCTGGACGGTAAACGGCGTAGGCAGAGTGTTGTAGGCGATTGCAGAACACTCCACGTGCCATCCTGGACGCCCAGCACCGAGGACATCGTCATGCCAGTAGGGCTCACCGTCGCGTCGTGCAGACCAGACGAGTGGGTCCAGCGGATTTCGTTTGCCCGGCCGATCTGGGTCGCCCCCGCGTTCGGGGAAGTATTCGACCATTTCGTCTTGTGTGTGCGCCCCGACTGTCCCGAGACGCCAACTCGTGCGTTCGTGAGCGGCGTCGATAGAAAAGTAAATATCGCCGTCGGGATTGTGCTCGTCGCCGGGCACCGTGTAGGTCACGCCCAGATCGACCATTTGGCGAACCAGGGTGCGCACCCAGTCCACTGTCTCAGTTACTCCCAGATAGTGCGAGGGAGCCAGCACATTGAGGTGTTGCATATCAGAACGGAACAGGTCGGTCTGGTCCTGGCTGAGTTCTTGATAATCGATCCCGAGCTCGTTGGCGCGCTCAAATAATGGATCATCCACGTCGGTGACGTTCTGGGTGTAGGTCACCCGATAGCCGGCCGCGATCCAGTAACGATACAGCAGATCGAAGGTCACATAGGTGTTTGCATGACCAAGATGGGTCGCGTCGTAGGGCGTGATACCGCAGACGTACATGGTGGCATGGTTGTTTTCGACACACACGCGTTGTTTTTGTTGTGTGGCAGTGTCGAATAACCGCAGGTTGTCGCGTTGGACGGGTAAGGCCACCGGGAAGGGGGTGATCCAGGATTTCATGAAACCTCTCAAGTTCCTAACACATGATGATAATTCTGATGGGTCAAAACTGTTAGGCGTTAATAACACCTAGGCCAAGCAGGATGTACAGCGTCACGCCCAGCAAGATGCGGTACCACACAAAGATTTTGAATGAGTTGGTCGCGATGAAGCGCATCAGCCACGCGATCACGGCGTAGCCTACGATAAACGCCACTACGGTCGCTACCATCGTCTCGGGCAGCCCATAAGCGGCCTGTGGGTCTGGCTCTGCGATCGACTGGCCAAGTTTATAGAAGCCAGAGGCAAATACCGCAGGCACAGCGAGGAGAAATGCGTAGCGAGCGGCAGCGCGCCGGGTATAGCCCAGGGCCAAACCCATGGTGATCGTTCCGCCCGAACGAGACACACCGGGAATGAGTGCTAAAGATTGGGCCAACCCGTACAGGATGCCGTCCCGCCAGGTGAGCCGAGTCAGTGGTTTCATCTGTTGGCCCCACGTGTCGGCCATGGCCAGGAATACCCCGAAGATAATGAGCATCGTCGCAACGATCCACAGTGACCGGAACGTGGTGTCGATGGTGTCTTCGAATAACAGTCCGAGCACACCGATGGGGATGGAACCGACGATGATGAGCCAGCCCATTTTGGCATCAGGGTCGGAGTGTTTAACTTTCCCAATGAGCGCTTTAAACCATTGAGCAATGATTCGGGTAATGTCGCGCCAAAAATATAATAGGACCGCGAGTTCAGTGCCAATTTGGGTAATGGCGGTAAAGGCTGTACCGGGATCTGCTGCACCAGGTAAGAATTCACCCACGACACGCAGGTGCGCCGAGGATGAGATCGGCAAAAATTCGGTTAAGCCTTGGACCAGGCCAAGGATGATCGCTTCAATCCAGTTCACCTGGTCAACCCTACGACACTCACGTCAAAGTTTTGTGAAGCTACGCCTGCTTGAAGCGGTTAGTTGTCGCTATCTTCCTCGTCATCAAGGTCATCTTCATCCTCGATGTCGAGTTCGTCATAGTCGTCCTCGTCGTCGAAATCTTCAAAATCGACGTCGTCTTCGTCGTCCTCGTCTTCGAAGACATCGAGCGGGGTAACCTCACCGGTGGCGTCGTAGAGGGCATCTTCGTAGCCTTCGAATGCATCAGCCAGTGCGTAATAGGCGTGCTCTAACGCAGGATCATCGTCGCCACGTTTATTGGTTGCGGCGGCCAGATGTTCTTGGAGTGCTGAGATAAGTGCCTCTAACGACACGCGTGGATCGGTGCTCATGGAGTCTAGGGTATCTTGGTTTGTCACAGGTGACCACACTTCTCAACTTTGGATGCTCGGCCTGCTGCGAAACAGTCGAACTGGTACGTTCCGATTCTTACACAACCTGACTACAGTAGATGACATTATTTTGAATTGGGTCGAATGCCACGAGGAGGACCAACGCGTGCGAGAGACATCGATGGTAAGCAGTGTTGATTCGCTCACCCGAAAACATGGTTGGGAATATTTAGTTATTACTGTTGTCCCCGGCGAGTCTTTAGCCGAGGCGAGACAACGGCTCGTGGAGCACGCAGAATACGGTCACTGGGAGCTGCGGCGGACACTGGTGTATAAGGGTGGCACTCGACGATTCTGGTTGCGGCGCAAAGCCATGAAGGTCGAGTCCACCCTCATGGTGGTCTAGCGCGACCTCCTAATGTTCTTCGAGGGGTCCGAGACCGAACGTGGCAAAGGTGTTGTGGGCGGATTCATCATCTGATGGGTGGTACACACCAGCCATCACGTCACGGTAGAGCCGTGCGATCTCTTCGCTTCGGTGATAACCGGCACCACCTGAGGCCTCGAAAGCGTAATCGACTTGTGCTTTGGCAACTCGGATGGCCGTGATTTTATTGGCCACCAGACGGGTAAACCATTCGTCGCCGTAGTCGGTCAGATGGGTAACGGCTTCGGCCAGCCCGGTGAGTTGCTGGTCTTGAGTCATCTGCCGCAGAATCGCTTCACCGTGTTTATACCGCAAGATGGGATCCTGGGATAGTGCCGTGCCCTGTACTTGCGATCTCCGGCTGTGGAGTTTTTCGGCTGCGATTTCCACAGCGCGATCACCGATGCCGGCATATACCGCAGAGGTAAAGGTCAAAAATGCAGCAAAAATTGCAAACGTCAGAAGATCTTGGTTCGGGCCCGTCGGGATGCGGCGAATAACCCGGTCTGCTGGCACCACTGCACCGTTGAGCTCCGTGACAAATGAGTGCGTGGCACGCATACCCAGCATGTCCCACCGAGATCCGTCTGCGGAAGTATTTCCTTCTTCTCGATCCAGAATTGCGTAGACCAGTTCGGACCCGTCTGGGGTTTTCCCGAAAACACCCAATCGTGTCCACACGGGAGAAAGCGTGGTGAAGATTTTCTTGCCGGTGAACTTCACCGAGCCATCGGGTTGGTCTTCGGCCACAGTATTCGAATCAAAAAGCACCGCATCGTTGCCCGCTTCAGAAATACCAAAGGCATAGATCTGACCAGCGGCGGCGTCCTGAAGAATAAAATCCAGGTCGTGATTCCCGTGGGCTTGAAAAATGGCTGCTACACCCGACCAGATCAGGTGCATATTCACCGCTAGTGCGGTGGCTGGAGCATATGCTGCCAGTTTTTTCTGAGCATCGACAACGGCCGCAAAATTCCACCCCAGTCCCCCATGCTCGACCGCAGTAAGTGCAGCCAGATAGCCTGCTTCTTTGAGGACTTCGAGATCCTCATAGGGAAACTCATTGCGCTCATCGAAACCAGCGGCACGTGCGCGAATGCCTTCCAGTATTTCGTCGGTTAGTACCGCATCAATGTGTTGTTGATATCGGGAGTATGGCAAACCCATGATGAAAACCCTTTCAGTTCGTAGAGGCTGGCTCGAGGATGCGCAGTAACGCCCGCACCCCAAAATCTAATGAGTCGATGGGCATGCGCTCATCAATACCGTGAAATAGCTCTGGAAACGCTAAATCGGCAGGTAGTTGGAGCGGGATAAAGCCATACCCGGCGATGCCGAGCCGAGACAGTGCGTTATTATCGGTCCCGCCAGACATCATAAAGGGCAACACGATTGCTTCAGGATCTTCTTGGGCAATGGCGGCAATCATTGCGTCGACAAGCGGGCCAGATAACGGTGCTTCAATGGCTTGTCTGGCGTGTTCGTATTCGACGGTGACGTCGTCACCGGCTAGAGCGCGGATTGTTTCGATGAGCTGCTCATCTTGTCCTGGCAACGGCCGGGCATCGATGGTCGCTTCTGCTTTTCCAGGGATGACATTGTGCTTATAGCCAGAGGTCAGACCGGTCGGGTTCGAGGAGTTACTCAAGGTGGAACCCACAAAGGCTACTGCAGAGCCGATTGCTTCAAGTTGTGGCTCGGGGTTGGTTTCATCAAATTTGACTCCCATTAACTCCGAGACAGTTTCCATTAGCTGCCGGGTGGTGTCGGTATAGTGCAGAGGCCACTTGTGGTGGCCGATGGCCGAAATAGCGTCGGCCATTTTAGTGACGGCATTATCAGCGTGACGTGCAGA
>JAJUIX010000257.1 GCA_029267455.1 Enteractinococcus sp.
ATCCTGAATCCGCACACGTGATCGATGCTAGCGGTGATGCCGGACGGTTTCGGTTTGAGTTTGTGGCCGCGCCCAGCCCGATCAACCCGGCAACCTCTGGGACCACGGCCTTATCGTTGGCCGCGACGATTCGTCGAATTGTGCCCTCTATTCGACGTAACTAAACCTGTTCGCCGTAACTAAACGCTAGTCCCGCTATACGCGGCACAGGGCGAACCGTATTTAGGATGGTGGGTGTGGAGAAGGTAGAGCTAGACCCCGAGGACGGTGCCATCCCGCAGGCAAACGGTGCAAATAAGTCCGCCGCCCGAGTGGCCTCCGAGGCGATTTGGGTTGCGATTAGTTTCAGTGCGCTGGCGGTCATCGTTGGTCTGATCGCATTTTCCAATAGACTCACGCCCCTGTCAGCCGACTACTCGGTGGGCACAGTAGCCGGCTGGACGACAGGCATAGCCGCCGGCGCCTCGGCGCTGATCGGCTTGATTACCGCTACCGGTTCACCACGTGGCAACTTGGGGTGGATGCGCCGCAGGTTTTGGTGGTGGTGGCTGCTTGATTTCATCGGACTGATCATTACCCATGGGGCCATCGCGACCCTGGCGGTGTTGAGCACCTTCCGGTTATTCCAGGAGGCCTTTCAAGGGCTCGTCGTCGATGCGATTGCGGCCACCGTTATGCTGTGTTTAGTCACCGCGGTCGCATCGTACTTCGGTTTTAGTTCCGCCTCGCGCGCGACGACGGCGTCGATATCTACCCTGCTGGCCCTGTTTATGGCTGCCGGCGTGCTCGCCTCGATGCTGTTGGCGGAGAATCCGTACTGGTGGCATATGTTCTTTTCGGAACTTGGCACCGGTGAGGCCGGGATACTGTCGTTCTGGACGTTCAATACCACGCTGACCGTCTCCGGACTCATGTTGACCACCCTGGCCAACTTCATTACCCAGGACCTCTACACCTGGGCACACCATCGCCAACAGCTGGGCAAGCGGCCCGGTTTTCGGCGCGTGCTCAAAGGCGGCATGATTTTGATGGGGGTGTGCATGATCGGGATGTCCTGGGTGACGATCCACATCAGCGATCCGATCCACACCGGATTTGTCCAAGTGCTGGCGGTCACATTTGTTGTCCTGTTGCTCAGCGTGCCGATATGGCTGCCGGGCGCACCTGCCGCGATGTATGTCATCAGCTACATGATGCTCGGGCTTGGCGTGTTTGCGGTCGCGCTCTGGTACCCGCTGGGCTACTACAATTTGACCGCTTTGGAATTAGCGTTCGCTGGGATCATTTTCGCCTGGCTGGTGGTGCTGATTCGTACCGTTGATGCCATGCTCTCCGATGCCACGAGGCAGCCACGCCCCAACGTGCCGACCGAAAACATACTGGAGCAGCAAACTGAGGAGTACGGTCGCCATGCGCAAACCTAACCCTCCGCGTACGGGCGTGCAGCTCGCCAGGGAAGGTGTGGTGCTGGCCGGGGCCGGAACGGCCATCGCCTTGCAGGTCGCCCACCGACCGGTCGCCGCCGGGGTCCAACAGCATTCGAATTTCACCGCTGATCCGCTGGGTAGACTCCGTCGCACCCTGCAGTACATTTTCGCCGTGGTGCTGCCAGAGGCTCATTTCGCCCGTCACACCGTCACCGACTGGGTCGCACAGGCCCACGAACCGGTCGAAGGAATTGTCGACGGCGCCCCGTATAGTGCCGCCGATCCGGAGGCGCAGCGCTGGGTGACCGCCACACTGTATTGGACCGCCGAAGAAATCCGCTGGCGCATCTGGGGTGAACAGCATCCCGACGAGGCCGAACAGATCTACCGCAGCTATGCCGTGTTGGGCACAGCCTTAGGCATGCCTGAAGAGTACTGGCCCAAGGATCGTGCTGCTTTCCAACAATATTGGGAGCAGCAGGTAGCGCTCCTGGAGGTCACCGATTCGGCCCGGCAGATCATGAACGATCTCTTTGCTGCACACAGTGCTCCCGCCTGGCTGCGCTCCGGCATGCCCCTAGTGCGCTTTCTCACCGCCGGACTCCTGCCGTCCCAGATCCGTGACCAGCTTGGCCTGGACTGGGATGGTGCCGCCTCGATGCGGGATGACCGTCTCTGGCGCTTACTCAAGAGTGCCTACCCCCGGCTGCCTTCCGGG
>JAJUIX010000131.1 GCA_029267455.1 Enteractinococcus sp.
ACTGCCTAGCCCTGACCTCGTCACCACGTTGAAGAAAGAACCCCCTTACCGCACCATGTTTTCGCCCAACGAGCCACTCGGGATGGAATCCTCATTCGTGGCCCATCTACAGCTCCAGCACCCCGAACTGATGCCGCGCCATACCGGTGAGCGACCAGAACTCGTCGAAGCCACGACTATCACCGCACTCAGCTTTGCTGACGGTGTGGTCATGGCGGGGGACCGGCGCGCCACAGTCGGTAACCGCATCGCCTCATCCCACATGGAAAAAGTCTTCGCGGCCGATTCGCATTCTCTGATCGGGGTGGCAGGAGTCGCCGGGATCGCGGTCGAGATGGCCCGATTATTTGCCGTCGAGCTCGAGCACTATGAAAAGCTCGAAGGCACGCAATTGAGCCTGCTGGGTAAAGCCAACCGACTGGCTGCACTTATCCGCAACCAACTGCCGCAAGCGCTCCAGGGGATCTCAGCGGTACCGGTCTTCGCCGGGGTGACTCCCGACACCAGTGATGCCAAGATCTTCACCTACGACATCACGGGCGGCCGGTTTGAAGAACGTCACTGGTGCTCGATTGGTTCGGGCTCACCCTATGCCTCAACCACACTCAAACGCTTATGGCGGGCTGATGCCACGCAAGACGAAGCCCTCGACGCCAGTATTCAGGCACTCATTGATGCCGCCGACGCGGATGCTGGCACCGCCGGACCCGATCCGCGACGGGAGCTATACCCGACCGTCTATGTGGTAACCGGTGATGGGGTTAGAAAAATCGAAGAAACCATGATTGCCCAACGTGTCGCTGGGCTGGAAGGGGAACACTAATGCAACCACCACTGTATGTTTCACCCCAGCAACACATGGAGGACCGGGCAGACTTCGCTCGGGCCGGTATCCGCCGCGGTCAACCCGTTGTATTTGCCTCCACGGTTCAAGGCATCGTATCCCTGACCCACAATACCTCGAAATCGCTGTTCAAACTTTCAGAAATCTATGATCGTATCTCGTGGGGCGCCGTGGGACGCTACAATGAATTTGAAGCCCTGCGCCAAGCAGGAATCCGATTCACTGACACCCGCGGATACGCTTACGAGCGCAGCGATGTCACCGCCCGCGGCCTGGCCAACATGTACGCCAGGACGCTGGGAGAATTATTTATCTCCGGTGCCAAACCCTTCGAAGTTGAACTCGGAGTAGCCGAGGTTGGCTTTACCCCAGAGACAGATCGCTTCTACCAGATCAGCTTCGACGGCACGTTGTTAGAACACGACGGATTGTTGGTGCTTGGCGGGAACGAGCAAGAGCTACATCAGCAACTTCGAAGCCAACTTGGTGACAGCGTACAAGAATTATCGGACACCATAGAGGTGATCCGCCAGGTACTTGGTACCACGGACACGCATGTGGAATTAGCGTTACTCGACCGTGACCCACAATCTCTACGAGGTACCCACCGGGCATTTCGCAGACTGGATCCGCAGGCGTTTTAGGAGTCACTTTTGGATACCCGCATCATGGGTGTAGAAACCGAATACGGCCTCCATACCGTGCATCCATCCAAACGTCCCCTGGCACCCGATGAAATTGCACGCTACATGTTCAAACCCGTGGTCGCCTGGGGCAACTCCTCAAACGTCTTCATCCCCAACGGTTCACGCCTCTACTTGGATGTCGGCTCGCACCCCGAGTACGCGACCGCAGAAACCACCCGGCTGGATGAACTCATCGCTTCGGATGCCGCCGGCGACGCCATCATGCACATGCTGGTCACCCAAGCTCAACAAGCCATGGTCGCCGACGGGTATGACGGCGATGTCTATCTTTACCGCAATAATGCCGACTCACTGGGCAACTCCTACGGCAGCCATGAGAACTATATGATTGAGCGGACCACCCAGTATCGGCGGCTCACCGAAGCTCTCTTGCCGTTTCTGGTCACCCGACAACTCATCGCTGGAAACGGTGTGGTAATTAACGACCCCGGTGCATTACCGCTGGTAGATCAGTTTCCCACCCAGTCCGAACCGCACTTCGCGTTTTCCCAGCGGGCCGACTACATGCACGAAGCGATCTCATCGTCATCCACCCGGGCCCGGCCGATGATCAACACTCGTGACGAACCCCACGCTGATTCGACAAAATACCGTCGGCTCCATGTGATCGTGGGAGATTCGAACATGTCAGAAACCACCCAGCTAGTCCGGTTTGGCACCACCGAATTATTGTTACGCATCATCGAGTCCGGTAAACCACTTCGGAACCTCAAGTTAGCTCATCCCGTACGTGCCATCCGTCAAACTTCCCATGATCTCACGGGCACCGCCCCCTTAGACTTAGCCGACGGCCGGACCATGACGGCACTGGAGATCCAGGAGTTTTACTTCCAAATCGCCCAGGACTTTGTGGCCCAGCAAGGTGCACACCACGAACATCTCGAGCAAGTCATGGACTTATGGGAACGCACTCTGAGCGCGATCAGAACGCAGAACTTTTCCGACATCGACACGGAAATCGACTGGGCCATAAAACATAAATTCTGCAGCGCATATGCTGCAAAAAATAATCTGGATTGGGATGCGCCTCGCCTCGTGCAATTGGATATGTCCTACCACGATATCCACCCCGAACGCGGCCTGTTTAACCTGTTGGAAAGCAGGGGAGCGGTCGCCAGATTCCTCAGCGATGCCCAAGTACAAGCTGCTCACGATAACCCACCAACCACCACGCGTGCACTCCTACGGCATCGGTTCATTGAAATGGCCCGGGCCATGGGCATGGACTACTCGATGGACTGGACACACATGAAGCTCAACCGCCATCCGATGCATACCCTGTATGTGCGCGACGCATTCGAAACGGACATTTCAATAGTCGATGACCTGTTTGCTAAAGTCGCTTCAGCTGACGTTTAAACCACGTTGACCACACGACAAAAACTGTGGCCCGGCATCAAACACAAGGAAACACATGGCAATACAACACCGTCGATCTAAACTCGCCGCCATCAGCGGCGTCATCCTCGCCGCCGCCCTGAGCCTATCCGCCTGTGGCTCTGACGACGAAGGCCAAGCCAATTCGGAATCCGCTGCAACGCCAGAGGTCGACATCAGCTATGAGATCTCGGAAGACACCGAAGAAGTGCAGATCGATGGTGAACTCAACATGGAGCAGCCGGCAGCGTGGCTCATATCAGAAGGCGATGGTGAACCCATTGAAGAGGGCGACCTCCTCCACATTTTGAGTGCTGATATCGACATTGAAAATCAGGAAGTCAACGCTCACGATTTTGATCTCGGCGGTCAAACCCTACAGCTCAACGAGCAATTCCAATCTCAGAACCCCCAAGCGTATGAAGCGCTCATTGGCGCACCAACGGGTTCCGATCTGGCCTACTATTTACCTCCGGATACACTGGGCCAAGACACTCCAGCCTATTTGAATATCATTGCCGTCGAAGACGTGGTGCCCACCCATGCCACCGGCGAGGAAGTCAGTGAGGACCAACTCAATAGTGAACTGCCTGCTGTCACCCTTGATGAGGAAACCCAGGCACCAACGCTCGAAACCCCAGAAGGCGACGCACCTGATGAATTGGTGGTTGATGTACTGAAACAAGGCGACGGCCCAGAAGTACAAGCCGGATCCTATGTCACCATCCACTATCGCGGTATCTCGTGGTCAGACGGTGAAGAATTCGACTCCTCGTGGGGTCCTGACAATACTGGCGCACCCGCACAATTTGAACTCCAACAGTTGATCTCCGGCTGGCAAGAAGGCCTTGAAGGCCAGCGCGTCGGATCACAAGTGATCATGTCCGTCCCCCCGGAGCTAGCCTATGGCGAATCCGAGGGTCACGAACTTGCTGACGAAACCCTGGTGTTTGTCGTCGACATTTTGCACTCAGCAGACCCCGTACCAACCGAATAAACCCACTCGCAGCCGCTTGGTGTTGCACCGTCCTCAAGGAGACCATATGTCATTTGGTAAACGCGAACTTGACCGCACCCGTCCAGAAATCGATTTCCCCGGTGAGACCCCACCCGATGAACTTGTGGTTGAAGACATTATCGAAGGTACCGGAAAAGTGGTCACCCCCGGCTCGCCCATTTCATGTCACTACGTGGGTGTCGCTTGGTCCACCGGTGCTGAATTTGATGCTTCCTGGAATCGCGGTCAACCATTGGATTTCACCGCCGGCGTGGGTCAGGTCATCCAGGGCTGGGATCAGGGCTTATTGGGTATGAAAGCCGGCGGACGCCGACGCTTGGAAATCCCGCCCCACCTGGCTTACGGTGAAGCCGGTGCCGGCGCCGATATCGGCCCTAATGAAACGCTAATTTTCGTAGTTGACCTGGTGGAGGTCAGATAACAGTGTCCCGGTCTGCGGAACGCATAGTTTCGCTGCTCTGGCTTCTTTTAGAGGCCGGGGCAACCGGGCGCACCAAATCCGAGATTTTCAATTACCTCTATGACCACCTCGACACCTCAGAGGCGGCAAAACAGCGTCAATTCTCTCGCGACAAAGAGGTGCTGACGAGCATTGGTGTACCGGTACAGTGGCGGCCAAAGACCACCACCGATGGCATCTATCTCATCGATCACGACCGGCTCTACCTACCCGATTTGAGCCTGACCGATGACGAAGTTGTGGCCCTGCACCAGGCACGAGCCTTGTGGATGAAAACGCCAATCGAGGACGCCATCCA
>JAJUIX010000022.1 GCA_029267455.1 Enteractinococcus sp.
CAACGACAACAAGCCCGCCGCGACGCCGTGTTTGCCAATTCGGACCATGCCCCGGTCAAAACCACCTATGACCTCTATCCACAGATTGTGGCCGCCTATCGTCATCCCAACCGTGCTCAAGCCAAACGGGAGTTGATCGCCGTGATCGATTCGATCAGTACCAAGATCCCAGACGAGCTTGCTGAGCTGCGAACCTTAGGCCGCACCATGAAACGCCGGGCAGACGATATTCTGGCGTATTTCGACCACGCAAACACCAGCAACGGGCCCACCGAAGCCATCAACGGCAGAATCGAACACCTCCGCGGCACCGCCCTCGGTTTCAGAAACCTTGCCCATTACATCACCAGAGCACTCTTGGACACCGGCGGGTTCCGAACCAAAATACACTCAATTTTACGATGAGCCTGTTAAACACATTTAAACAAAAGGCAGCGGCCTACCATAGGCCGCTGCCTTTCTAGTAATTCTAGAGAATTGTCGATTTACTCGAGGTAGTCTCGCAGAACCTGTGAACGCGATGGGTGGCGCAGCTTGGACATCGTCTTCGATTCGATCTGGCGAATACGCTCACGAGTGACTCCGTAGACTTTACCAATCTCGTCTAAAGTCTTCGGTTGCCCGTCCGTTAGACCGAAACGCATGGCTACCACGCCTGCTTCACGTTCCGAAAGCGTATCCAAGACAGAGTGCAGCTGTTCCTGTAATAGGGTGAAGCCCACCGCATCTGCAGGTACAACCGCCTCGGAATCTTCAATTAGGTCGCCAAACTCAGAGTCTCCGTCTTCACCCAACGGGGTGTGCAGAGAGATAGGTTCGCGGCCGTATTTCTGTACTTCGATGACCTTTTCTGGTGTCATATCGAGCTCGGTACCCAGCTCCTCTGGGGTTGGCTCACGACCGAGATCTTGCAACATCTGGCGCTGTACGCGTGCGAGTTTGTTGATCACTTCGACCATGTGCACCGGAATACGAATCGTACGGGCCTGGTCTGCCATAGCGCGGGTAATGGCCTGGCGGATCCACCAAGTCGCATAAGTCGAGAACTTAAAGCCTTTGGTGTAGTCGAACTTTTCGACGGCACGGATCAGGCCAAGGTTCCCTTCTTGGATGAGGTCCAAAAAGAGCATACCGCGTCCTGTATACCGCTTTGCCAGCGAGACCACCAAGCGCAAGTTTGCCTCTAGTAGGTGATTCTTAGCACGCCGACCGTCAGCGATAATCAGCTGCATATCGCGACGCAGCCGAGGATCGGTGATCTCTTCGTTTTGCATCTTGTGCTCGGCATAGAGACCAGCTTCAATGCGGGTTGCTAGATCAACTTCTTCTTCTGCATTGAGCAGCGCAACTTTACCAATTTGTTTTAGGTAGTCTTTGACCGGGTCTGCGGTAGCACCAACAATATTGACGGCTCGCTGCTGCGGCGCATCTTCTTCAGTTTCAGAAACGACGAACCCGCCGGCTTTTTCGGTGGATTCAACGTCTGGTTTTTCAGGGCCCGCAGTTTCCTTGATTTCGGCTACTTCCTCGTCATCAACAACTTCCTCGTCGTCTTCAGCGGGCTCTTCATCAAGATCATCGTCAACGGCTAAATCGTCGCCTTCTACGTCATCTTCTACATCAAGCTCATCGTCTTCAACGAAGTCGTCTTCGTCTTCAATTACTGAATCTTCAGAAGCCATGGTTGCCTTCCTACCATTGGTAGTAGCGGCTGCCTTTCTTGCAGTCCCTTTGGCTGTGGCCTGCTTCTTTGTAGTAGCAGTTTTTTTGGCAGTCGCCTGTTTTGGAGTAGTAGTCACTCAGGTCCTTTCCTCATGGGCAGCCGTATGAGTAATGAGCTCACACTCGATCAACACACCTATGACCCTGTCAAATCCGTGTTGAAATAATCATTGTTTCCGTCAGATACTCACAGGCATCTGACCGTTGCAAGATCCACGGAAGCAGGGTCTCTGATATGTGTAACGCGCTTAGTGATGGAATTGTTCCCATCGCGACAAAAACTTTGCAAAAGTTTTCCACACAGCCGTTAGACCAAAACATTATGCCACATTCATAGCAGAGGGATGTTTTTCTGCACTTTATGCTAGGCGGCGTGTTGCGGGTTCCAAGCGCTTTCCGTTCGCATTGCCCAATCGGCGACGGAGCACTCACGCACATACCCCTGCAATAAAATGAGGAATTGGTCCGCTGGGAAACGTTTTCGTGCCTGTCGCAAAAACTCTAAAGCGATACTGCCTCGGCCTCGTACCCACTCGATCCAAACTAAGAGCCCAGCTACGATGCCACCCGAGGACAAATCCGATAACGGAAGCAGTTGATGACATAACCGCTCTAACTCGGCAATGCGACTCCAATTCGGAATACGTTCTGACTGGCCCTTTAAACAATCTTTCACTGCTATTCCGTCTAATAGATTGCTGGTCACGTCGGCTACGGCCGCGAACTGTGCCGGAAATTTCTCAAGGGTCACCATTCCGCGAAGGGCCGTCGTGAGGTCAAAACACGCGGTAGCCAAGATTGCGTCTCGAACAGGAGGATGCTCTAGGGCTGCCAGCAGCTCAGCCACCTCATCCGTATGCAGCATAGTGGGCCCGTTTTGAAGTTGCGTATCCCAAAGGCTTAACCGCTTCAGCACCACTTGGGGTCGATGTTCCAATAGGCCTGACGTGTCGTCGTCTTTTCGCGATGCCCGGGGTGAGGGAGGCGGGAAATGTAACCGCCGTGGCTCCGTATGAGTTTGCCCGGCTACCGCTCCTTTCGGATCTAAAATTTTGAAAATTTCTGTGGCTTGTGGGTCCCCTACTATTTCTCCCTGCACCATGCACTCAGTTGTTTCGGCACAACGCAAGTGCCACAGCATATCGTGATGGATCAGCCAAGCTTCCTGTACTGGCACACCCTGGAGACCAAATTGCGCTGCGAACACTGCATTAGCGGCGCCCATCACCGCGAGCGCATGCTGATTCGAAACCGTTACGTCATCAGCTAAGTACACCAGCAAACACGAGGTAGTGGATGGTTCCCGGACCAACAGATCCCCGATATCACGTCCCGACTTGATGAAGTCGAGTTCCTGGTCCTCGGTTATCCCGAAATCCATAAATGTCACGCTTTCAGGGGTATCGGAGCGCAACATATGCTGCAGCGTTTCAGGGAGATCACATCGTACGACGGTTGACATGTGGTTACCCGCAAACGCAATGACTACTAGTGAGTTACTCGGCGCAAAGCCTAAAGTACATTGAACGTAGGCTAAAACGTCTGCTGGACCCGTGACCTTAAATCGACGTCCTTTTAGGCTCTTGGTTTTGAGCGAGTCGTTCTGTTGAGATATCGCAGCAAACAGCGGCGTGGAATTGACGAGAAAATCTGGCGGGGTTTCACAGGGGCGATGGTGATGTTTATTGTGTTGCATGCCATACAGCATGGAACACAATCCAGGAACGTGGGCGGCCCTGCTTCAGAAATGTGGATAACTTTTCAAGGACCGATATCGGCTTGCCCTATACATTAATTGGTGTCGTTGTCCGACTCTCCGTCATCCTCATCGCCGTTGTCCTCTTCTTCGTCGCGTGCGACAAGTCCAAGTGCGTCCGGGTCAACTTCTGAACGGGAGGGACGCATGGGGTCCGTCGAGGGGTTTTTCTTCTCGAGTTTGCCGCTATCGACTAATGCGGTGCGATCATCCTCATCAAGACCTGCATCGTCACGTTGGGCTTGGTCACTCAAATATGACTCGACTGCAGAACCTATCTCTTCTGCATTTGGCATCTGCTCATCAGGTTTCAATAACAAACTGCGTGCTTGGTGTTCTTGAGCGTGCTCATCGAAGCGCTCTTCCAGGCGTTCTAACATCGCTGCGATTTCCGGGCGATTCTGGACCTGAGCGGCGATTTGACGTTCAACCTCCCGGCCCGATTCGCGTAGCTCTTCACTCGGTAACATCAGGCCCATCGCCGCGCCCACGTATTCCACGGCAGCGACCGCGGCCTGCGGATAGGTAGCATCCGCAAGATAGTGGGGCACGTGGAGGGTGTACCCACTGACTTGGTGTCCTGCTTCAGCAGCTCGTAGTTCCAGCAGCTGTGCTGCCCCAGCGGCAATCCGTCCTTTGGGCGCCCACGTGGCTAGCCCTTCCAGTAATTCCTTGGCATTACCGTGGGTGGTCACACCGAGTGGGCGCGTGTGTGGCACAGGCAGAGGGATGGCATCGATGAATGTCACGAGCTCCACTTCAAGCTGTTCCACCAGAATCATCACGGCCGATACAAAACGGTCCCACTGATAATCCGGTTCAGGACCACTCAACATCAAAAATGGCTGTTGCATCTGATCTTTGAGGAGGTGCAGTTCCAGCTGAGGTGCTTCGTAATCAAAAAACTGCTTCCCGTCGAAGCGTAAGTGGGGGCGCCGGGCACGATAGTCCAACAGTTGATCTGTATCGAAGGTGGCAATGCGTTGATGATCTAAGCGTTCCAATAGGAGGTTCTCGAGCTGAGTAGAAACACTGCCAGCATCCAGGTATCCGGAGAATACAACTAAGAGATCCAATCCATGCAGCGAATGGCGCTCTTCAGCGGATTCGTCAGAATCCGAAGAACCGGCCAACAGTTCTTTTGCAGAAGGCGACATCCGAATCAGATCGATAGGATCGAGCATGCAACTTCCTCACTCATTGGGGTCCGGGTACTGCAGGACGAGACGCTAATAAATAAAACACGCAGTACACAGGGCTTATTCCGACACTGCTTCTGGATGCCATCGTTATGATGGAGGCACCAACCATTACACAAGGATGTGATTACGTGGCTCAAGATGCCGCTTCCACTGATTTTATTGCGGAATTCACCGCTGAACTGACCGCGGTCAGCACAATCGATACTACCGACGCACTGGTCGTTGGGGTGCAATCTACTGATGAGGGACCAGAAATTGTAGCTCCTGGTCTTGATGCGCAAGCTGTGGCGGGACTGCAAGACCAGCTCGAAGCCCTTGAAGTCAAAGGCAAGCTCGACGAGGTAACTCGCGTTGCCGGATCAACCACGGATTTTGATGCCAAGGTGGTCGTTCTGACCGGCATAGGCTCGACCGAAGCTCCCCCACAGGGTACTCCCAACCTCGATAATTCCACACCAGGTACGATCTCTGCTGAGGCGCTACGCCGGGCAGCTGGCGCGGCGACTGCCAAGCTTGCCGGCATCTCGACGATCACCCTCGCTCTGCCCGCGGACAGTACAGCTCGCTTAACTGCTGTGGCGGAGGGCGCTGCGCTTGGCACATATGCTTTTGCCGGGTACAAGTCATCCAACGAGAACAAAGACGAAAATACCCAGCAGATTCGCCTGCAGTTCTTGAGCTCAATCGCAGATGCCAATGCCGTTGTTGAACGCGCTGGGGTAGTCGCACGTGCAACGTTTGTCACGCGCGATCTCGTCAACACTGCTCCGTCACATCTGTTCCCGGCCACCTTCGCAGAGGAAGTCGAAGCCTTGGTAGATCATTCCAAGGTCAAGGTCACCATCTTTGATGAGGCTGCACTTGCAGAGGGCGGGTTTGGTGGCCTGTTAGGTGTCGGGCAGGGGTCTGCTAATCCACCACGTCTTGTCAAACTTGAATATGCACCCGAACAGGCCAACGATCATGTAGCGCTAGTCGGCAAAGGCATTACCTTTGATACCGGTGGCATCTCCCTGAAGCCCGCTGGTTCTATGGAGACTATGAAATCCGATATGGCGGGCGCTGCAACGGTGGCCGCTGTCGTGCATGCAGTGGCTGAGTTGGGATTGGATGTTAAAGTCACCGGCTGGTTGGCCATGGCAGAAAACATGCCATCGGGCACCGGGATTAAACCATCCGACATCGTAACCATCCGGGGCGGCACCACGGTCGAAGTGATGAACACTGATGCCGAAGGTCGACTGGTCCTTGCAGACGCCCTAGTAGCTGCCACTGAAGAAGAACCCGACGTCGTAGTAGACATTGCCACCTTGACCGGCGCAGCGATGGTCGCGCTCGGTGTCCGCACCACCGGTCTCATGGGAGCGGATCAGATCCGAGCCGAACTGTCTACTGCAGCATCAACAACGGGCGAGACAGTCGTTGAACTGCCAATTCCGGAAGAGGCCCGGGCGGGTTTTGATTCCAATGTCGCCGATCTGAAAAACACCGGTGAACGCTATGGTGGAATGCAAGGCGCCGCAGCATTCTTGCGGGACTTCGTAGGCGAGACCCCATGGGCCCACCTCGATATTGCTGGGCCCTCCTTTAATGAATCGGCACCGCGTGGATACACCCCTAAAGACGCTACCGGCACCATGGTGCGCACATTAATTGAGTTTGTCACCAACCGCGCACAATAACCGTCCATATCACCAATCGGGGCCACAATTAATACGTGGCCCCGATTGGGTCATTCATCCCCCATTGCCATAGGTTCTTCCACCCGTGCCCAGTCATGCGGGTTAACGTGGTACAGGTTATGGAACAACTGGTCAGCAAACCGATAAGGTTAAGAACAAGTGTCCAAAATCTGCCCTGGTAACTCCAGGTTGAGAAGAACTACGGACGCGTGGCCGGAAACCATTGACGAGGATAACTGCGGGGCGAACCTCCGCACAGATGAGGAGCATCAATCGTGACTGAAACCGCTACAGAATTCGACGTACTCATTCTCGGCGGTGGTTCCGCCGGTTATGGTGCGGCGCTGCGCGCCGTACACCACGGACTAACCGTAGGGCTGATCGAACGAGACAAGGTCGGGGGTACCTGTCTCCACTGGGGCTGTATTCCCACAAAGGCTTATCTCCACGCTGCCGATATTGCAAATGGCGCGAAAGAATCCGAAAAATTTGGCGTGAAGGCTTCGTTCGATAGCGTCGACATGGCCGCCGTACGCGACTACAAAAATGGGATCGTAGACGGCAAGTTCAAGGGCCTGCAGGGTCTGCTAAAAATGCGGAAAGTGACTACCATCAGTGGTAGCGGTCGCTTAGTGTCTGAAAATGAAATCGATGTCGATGGCACTGTCTACACCGGCAAATACATTATCCTAGCCACCGGGTCCGTATCCAACACCATGGGGTTAGAAATCTCGGACAAGATCCTTACGTCTACCGAGGCTCTTGAATTAGATTACACACCAAAATCTGCCATCGTATTGGGCGGTGGAGTGATTGGTTCCGAGTTTGCTTCCCTCTGGAACTCATTTGGCGTCGACGTCACGGTCATTGAAGGCCTCGATTCCCTTGTCGCGAATGAAGACCCCGCCATCATCAAGCAACTAACCCGTAACTTCCGCAAAGCTGGCATCAAATCCAACCTGGGTGTCTTCTTCAATAAAGTTGAAGAAACCGGTGACGGAGTAAAAGTCACGCTGGAAGACGGCAAAGAATTCGAAGCAGAAATCTGCCTCGTAGCAACCGGTCGCAAACCCAACACTGCAGACATGGGCTATGAAGATGTGGGCGTCAAACTCGACGGAGCTCATGTTGCCGTCAACGATCGTCTGCACACCGGTGTTGGCAACATCTATGCCATCGGTGACATTGTCAAAGGCAAGCAGCTTGCACACCGCGGCTACCAGCACGGCAACTTCGTCATCGAAGAAATCATGGGCAATAACCCACTGAAGGTCGAAGACCGTAATATCCCGGGTGTCACGTTCACGAGTCCAGAAATTATTTCCGTTGGGATGACTGAACCAGCTGCGCAGGAAGAGTTCGGTAAAGACAACGTCGAAACTGTTGAATATAACCTGGCAGGGAACGGTAAATCATCGATTATCGGCACCACCGGTATTATCAAAATGGTTCGTCAAAAACACGGTCCCATTGTTGGGGTACACGGCATCGGTGACCGCATTTCAGAACAAATTGGTGAAGCACAGCTGATTGTCAACTGGGAGGCATACCCTGAAGACGTCGCCCACTTCATCCACGCGCACCCAACTCAAAACGAGTCCCTGGGTGAAGCCGCAATGATGCTCAACGGATTCCCGTTACACGCCTAGTCAACCATGGTGGGTTGGCCACCTGCGCATTAAGCACCGAACGTGTGAGCATACGAAGAGGAATAGAGAGGAAACCGGACGGAATGTCTGAAACCATTACTCTGCCAGAACTGGGCGAATCGGTCACCGAAGGTACCGTAACCCGTTGGCTCAAAGAAGTAGGCGACACCATTGAGGTCGACGAACCCATCGTGGAGATTTCCACGGATAAAGTTGACACTGAAATCCCATCTCCTGTCGCCGGAACCGTCCTGGAAATTTTGGTCCAGGAAGACGAAGACGTTGAGGTAGGCCAGGCGCTGGCCGTTATTGGCGATGAGGGTGAATCCCCATCCGACGCACCAGCTGACGACTCCGCTGCAGAAGAGGCTCCTGCAGAAGAAGCTGAAGATACTTCGCAAGAGCCTGCTCAGCAAGAAGCTGAACCAGCCCAAGCAAAAGAATCCGCTCCAGCCGCCTCGTCAGCTGACGCCGAAGAAGTCAAGCTGCCAGAACTGGGCGAATCGGTCACCGAAGGCACGATTACCCGGTGGTTGAAAGAAGTCGGCGATCAGATCGAAGTCGATGAGCCCCTGGTAGAGATCTCGACCGACAAGGTCGATACCGAGATCCCTTCACCTGTGGCCGGTACGGTCTTAGAAATTAAGGCCCAGGAAGACGAAGATGTCGAAGTCGGACAGGTTCTCGCTCTGGTTGGTTCCTCGGACAGCGCACCTGCAGCATCCGCGCCAGCGGAAGACACAGAGCCAACAGAAGAAAAAGAGCCAGAACCTGCGCAGACGTCAGAGCCGACACCTGAACCAGAGTCGACACCTGAACCTGAGCCCACGCCTGAACCGACTCCAGCACCCAAACCCGCTGCTGAAGAGACCCCATCCTCACCGGAAGAAACACCGCGCGGTGATGGCTATGTTACGCCGCTTGTCCGTCGTCTTGCCCGTGAACAAAATGTAGACCTGGCAGAAGTCACCGGAACCGGTGTGGGCGGACGCATCCGCAAACAAGACGTCCTTGCCGCAGCAGCTGCCAAAGAATACGAAGCTCGCGATGAGTCGACCACTGCCGCACCAGAACGCTCTGCCGCGCCCGCTGCGAGTGCACCTGCCGCCTCACGACCAACACGGAAAGATCCTGTCTCATCGATCGATCCGTCCAAGCGAGGCACAACCGAGAAAGCCTCCCGGATCCGTCAGGTTATCGCAGATCGCATGGTCGAATCATTGGACACCTCAGCGCAGCTGACCCAGGTCCATGAGATTGATATGACCCGCATTGTGCAGATGCGCAACCAGGTCAAGGATCGTTTCCGTGCCGAAAATGGCGTCAACCTGACATTCTTGGCATTTATCACGCAGGCGACAACCGAAGCGCTCCGTGCCCATCCAGCCTTGAATGCTCAATACGATGCCGAGTCGAAGGAAATCACCTACCACGATTCAGAGGATATCGGTATTGCTGTAGATACTGAACGTGGCCTGTTGGTGCCAGTCATTAAGGACGCGGGCAACCTGAACCTCACCGGTATTGCCAAAGCGATCTCAGACCTCGCAGCACGCACCCGTGACAACCAGGTCAAGCCAGATGAGCTGTCGGGTGGCACATTCTCGATCACAAACCTCGGCTCGTTTGGTGCACTGTTTGATACCCCGGTTATCAATCAGCCTCAAGTCGCCATTCTCGGCCCAGGCAATATCGTGAAACGTCCAGTCGTCACCACCGATGCTGAAGGCAACGACGTCATCGCGATCCGTCACATGATGTACCTCTCCCTCACCTACGATCACCGCATCGTAGATGGCGCCGACGCCGGTCGTTTTATGACGCAGCTGAAGAACCGTCTGGAAACCGGTGAATTCGGCGGCCAGCTAGGCCTCTGAAAGGACGCACAGTAAATCTATGGACATTGTTTATGCAATCTTCATTGCCATTCACATCTTGTCGATGGCGGCCATCGTGGGTGGTTGGTTAGCCAACTTTAAGAATCCCACGGTCACGAAATCACAGTGGTATGGGGCCATCTTCATGATCATTTCTGGCGTGGTACTGTTTGGCCTCGCCGAAATGGGTGGCATCGAAGACCCAGCCCAGCGTATCAAGCTCACGATCAAGCTACTGTTGGGTTTGATCGTGTTTATCACTGCGCTCCTTGGTCGTCGCAAGATTAACCGAGGCGAGGAAATTTCCACTGGTCTGGCACATGCCACCGGTGGTACCGGTCTGATCGCTGCACTGGTCGCAACACTCTGGCGGTTCTAGACAAGGAACCAGCCGACTCAAAAGCCGCAGGGAAACTCGCTTTCTCTGCGGCTTTTGCTGTTCCTCATGGTATTGCTACTGGCGCTACTGCGCTAAGTTTCCATCCCTGGCCTGTTTCGACTAGGTATAGTTCTAACCTCTCCGTCCGGGCGTCTGTACGGTTGAGGACCCGCTGTTGCTTATCTCGCTGCACATACGCACCGGTATGCCATTCCACTACCACCACCGCTGTCTCACGGGAACGGTCCACGCCTTTTACGACAGCTCGCATACGAATCCCCTCCAGCGCGTTTTCCGACTCATGCAGTGAGGTCAGGGTCTCAGTATCTGCAGCGAAGACCTCCGAGGTCTCGAGTGCATATGCGGGCACCTGGGAAGCATCAGCCGAGGCCCAAGCAGCGCTGCGCGCTTGAG
>JAJUIX010000186.1 GCA_029267455.1 Enteractinococcus sp.
ATCGTCACCGAAGAGGGCATCCGAGAAGCGGCCCGTCAAGCCATCCTGCCGGCATGGAACGTCTGGCACTTCTTTAGCCTCTACGCCAACTCGGCAACCGACGGTGGCAAGCGCCCCGAAGGCTATCAGGCCACCTTCCGCTACGAATCCACCGATCCGCTAGACCAGTACATTCTGGCCGCCACCGGCACGATGCTGCGCGAAGTGAAATGCTCCCTGGATGAGTACAATGTCTCCGGAGCGACCGAAGCGATCCGTACCTACATGGAGACCATGACCAACTGGTACATCCGGCGCTCCCGTCAGCGTTTCTTCGCCGAAGACACCCAGGCGCTGGACACGCTCTACACCGTACTGGAAGCTTTCGTGCGGGCTGCAGCACCCCTGATGCCGTTTACCGCCGAAGAAATCTGGCGCGGTTTGACCGGTGGACGGTCGGTGCACCTGACCGACTACCCGGATGCCGACCTATTCCCATCCGGAGATGATGCCGTCCAGCTGCAAGAAACCATGGAGCTGGTCCGCACCATCGCCTCCTCGGCATCCTCACTGCGCAAGAGCGCGAACCGTCGTGTGCGCCTGCCGCTGTCCGAGCTGACCGTTGTGGTACCAGAAATCGAACGCTTCACCGATGCCTTCACCGACATTCTGGCCGATGAGCTCAACCTGAAACACGTCAAACTCGTCGACGTGGCCAACACCTCGGCCGAAGACTTCGGCATTTCCCAGCAGTTGACCGTCAACGCCCGCGAAGCCGGGCCACGACTGGGTAAAGACGTCCAGGCTGTCATCAAGGCTTCCAAATCCGACGATTGGAAAGTCACCGAAGACGGGACCGTCATCGCCGGTGGGATCGCCCTGGAACCGGCCGAATATGAGCTGACCACGGTGGTAGAAGAAGACCCGAACAACCCCGATGCCGCTGTAGCAGTCATCCCATCTGGCTTCGTCATCCTGGACACAGCCGTGGATGAAACCCTCGCCGCTGAAGGTGCGGCCCGCGACGTCATTCGTGCCGTGCAGTCCGCCCGTCGCGACGCCCAGCTGGACGTATCCGATCGGATTCACACCGTCATCACTGGTCCACGCCCTGTCATCGATGCGATCAGCGCCCACGAAACGCTCATCAGCAACGAGACCCTGTCGCTACAAGTGACCTTCGAAGCCACGGATGCACCAGATCCACGTGCATCATTTGCCGACGACGCGACCAAGGTCGTGGACGTTACCGTCAAGAAAGTCGACGCCTAATGTTTGAAACCGCACAACAGGTTTATGAACACCTGTTATCGCGGGCTCCCGAAAACAAAATGGAGCCCCGAATGCAACCCATGCGTGACATCATGTCGCTGCTGGGCGAACCCCAAACCAGTGCACCGGTCATCCACTTGACCGGCACCAACGGGAAAACCACGACGGCGCGCATCATTGAACAAGTGCTCATTGCCCACGGACTGCGCACCGGACGCTACACCTCCCCGCACCTGAGCAAAGTGACCGAACGTATCACCATCGACGGCGAACCCGTCGACGATGACACGTTCGTGCGGATCTTCAACGAAATCGCGCCCCTGATCGAGATCATCGATACCAAACTCGAAGCCGACGGCGAGCAAAAACTCACCTACTTCGAAACTGTGACCGCCCTGGGATTCGCCATCTTTGCCGATGCGCCCGTGGATGTCATGGTCCTAGAGGTCGGTCTGGGCGGGATCACCGATGCGACCAATGTGGCCGACGCTCAGGTCTCGGTCGTCACGCCCATCGCGGTTGATCATGCCGACCTGCTCGGGGACACCCTCGGAGAAATTGCGTTAGAAAAAGCCGGCATCATCAAAGAAGACGGTTTCTTAGTGTCAGCCGCCCAAGATCCTGAAGCCGCGCAGGTCCTGCTGGATGCGGCCCGGGCTCAGCACGCCAACTTCAAATTCGAAAACATCGAATTCGGCGTTACCGATCGCTCCGTTGCGGTTGGCGGACAGCAGGTATCGATTCGGGGCCTGGCCGCTGAGTACAACGATATCTTCCTGCCGCTCCATGGGGCCCACCAGGTCCAAAATTTGGCGGTGGCCGTCGCCGCGCTCGAGGCATTTCTCGGTGCCGGCGAAAAACCCCTCAACCAAGAAGTCCTCCAGGAGGGACTGACGCAGGTCACAAGTCCGGGCCGGCTCGAGCTATTACGCACCAACCCATCGTTGATCATCGACGCCGCACACAATCCCCACGGTATTGAAGCCACCGCGACGACCCTGCGCGAAACCTTCAACTTCTCCTCTCTCGGATTGGTCGTGGGCATTCTTGATGATAAGGATGCCCTCGGGGTGCTGACCGCCCTGTTTGACCACTTTGGTGACGACGTCGAACACCTGGCCATCACCAAATCCAATTCACCTCGAGCCATCAGCCCTGAAGAGCTCACCGAAATTGCCCTGGACGCCGGATGGGACGAAGACCAGATCTTCACCACCGAGTCCGTGGTCGATGCCATCGGTTGGGTCGTCCGCGGTGTTCGCGAAATGGAAGCAAGAATTCAAGAAGCAGGACGTACCCTGGTGGCCGGCACCGGGGGAGCCGGGGTGCTGGTCACGGGGTCGATCACTCTGGTCGGACAAGTCCGCGACCTCCTCGGGACCGAGGCTGCAGGTGCTGACCCCAGCGTCGAAGTGGAAGGCCACTACGACTTCAGCGACTTCTTCTCCGATGAGACAGATCAGGAGGAAGACGATGAATCCTGAAGAAGCTGACACGCCGGGCCGTGAACCGTGGCGCCCCGAACGCGAAACAAAATCACAACGCGCTTGGCGACCGGGACAACAGAAGAAGCAACGTTCCATCCAAGTCCTTTTCACCTCCACGGTCTTGATTTGCGAAGCGTTCGTCATCGCGTTCTTCGGGCTGATGCTCTTTGGCCTGAACCAGGACGACGGTGGGCTGTGGATGCTCATTGGAGCGTTGGTTCTGGCGCTGATCACCGGAGCAACCGCACGGTTTGTAGCCAAACCAATCGGGTTGACCATCGGGTGGATCATCCAAGTCTTACTTATTGCCTCCGGGTTTTTAGAACCGTTCGGTTTTCTCGTCGGGGTCGCGTTTGCAGCGGCATGGTGTTATGCCGTGTTCAAAGGGAAACAGCTCGATAGAGAAAATAAGGAGCGGGCCGCACAAGAGGAGGCCTGGGAACGTGAACACGGTATGGAAGCGAATGACGATTAGGTATGATCGTATAGGCAGCGTATCCGCGCTGACTGAAGCATCTGATAAATGAGGTAGATATGAGCCAGCCAGAACGCACACTTGTACTCGTCAAACCCGATGGTGTAGAACGCGGTCTAATCGGCGAAATCCTCGCACG
>JAJUIX010000193.1 GCA_029267455.1 Enteractinococcus sp.
AGCCTTGGGCCTACCGCTGTTTGCTGAACCATCCTCGAACGCCCGGTTTTCCCGCAACGCCATTGCGGCCTATCCATATCTGCTGGGCCCGAAGGGAGGCATCGGGGAACACGCGCATAGCTTGGGACAACACATCCGCCGCATCGTGCTATTCGGGCGCCCCACCTTGTCCCGCCAGTTGCAGGCCCTGTTAAAACGCGACGATGTGAAGTCAGCGCTGTATCATCCGCGACCCGTCGGCTGGTTCTCGCCGGGCGCTCGCCGAGAGCAACTCGTCGGAGATCTGCAATCGCTAGCAGAATTTGCCGGAACCGGCCCGCCCGGGTGGCTCGGGTCGTGGCAGTCGGCTGCCCAGCGTGCACAGCGAGCCATAGAACAGACCCTGGCGCAACGTCAACACACGGTGGGCAAACCTGGCGCGATGCGCACCGCACAATTAGTTGCTTCCACAGCGCTGGGGCAGCTTGTGCTTGGCTCCTCATCGGTGATTCGCGACGTCGATCTCGCCTGGCGTCCTCCCACCGAAGCCACGTCAACGGTCTACGCGCACCGCGGCCTGGCCGGCATTGACGGCACGCTCTCCACGGCCACCGGGATCAGCCTGGCCACCGGAGAACGCACCACGCTAATGGTCGGGGATTTGACCTTCCTCTATGACACGAATGGCCTCCTGTTGGGCCCCACCGAGCAAGAACCAAACCTCGATATCGTCGTGATTAATGACTCCGGCGGTGCAATTTTCCACGGGTTAGAACACGGCGAAGTGGCTGCACGACCCGGCATGGCATCGGTCGTGGAGCGATTCTTCGGAACCCCGCACACCGTTGATATCGGGGCCATCTGTGCCGCTCACGGCATCAAACACGAACGCCTGACGTCCGAACAACAGCTCATCCACATGCTCGGAGATCCAACGCACGGGCGCCGCGTGCTGGAAGTCGTGTCGGATCGAAGCCAGCGTCCAGAAGTCCACGCCGCCGTGCAAGCTGCGGTCCGTGCCACCTTCGTCTAACCTCGGGAGCACTATGATGACGACGGGCCAGCACGGTCACCCCGCTCGTGTCCTGCTTGTCGGATGCGGGCAGGTGGGCACAGAACTGGGCCAACAGCTGGTGGCAGCCGGATCAGAGGTGTATGGTCTGCGCCGAAACCCCGCCGTCCTGCCGCGAACGTTTCACCACCTTGCCGTTGACCTGCTGCAACCGGTGCACCAGCCGCTACCTCATGTCGAGGCAATGGTCATCACGTTGACGCCAGCTATGCCCAGTTCAGCCGGGACAAGTGGCTATCTCATGGCGCTGCAGCATCTTGCTGACGCACTGCCTCGCGTGCCGGATCGCGTCGTGTTCGTCTCATCCACTCGGGTATTTGAAGGAGACCATGCTCAGCGGCCTGTGACCGAAGCGGATGCGGTCGCACCGGTTAGCGAACGAGGCGAAACGCTGGTGGCGGGTGAACGGTTAGCGACCGAGCTGTTTGGGGCCCATATTGTGCGTCCCGCCGGTATCTATGGTCCGGGACGGGAAATGTTGGTACGAAAGGTCCTGGAACATGAACCGGTCCACTATGCACGACGTACCAACCGGATCCATCAAACTGACCTGGCTCGCGCCCTGCATCTGATGCTGACGGCAGACACGGCCCCATCGATCGTGCACGCGATAGACCAGACCCCGGGGGTGTTGCTCGGCGACGTCGTCACGTATATCGCGTCTCGGCTTGACGTAGCAGCCCCTCCAGCGATTGAACCGGCGGAGCCGAGCGGTCGCGTACTCAGCGGCGAACTATTGACCCAACTGCTGGGGTCGTGGACGTATCCCACCTACAAGCAGGGCTATGATCAGATCATCGCCGAGCGCGAAACGAAACGGGCACCCGAGAGATAAGCTTTCTCAGTCTCCGGGATAAGCTAGGGCAGGTCCTTCCCCAACCGTATGAGATGTGAGTTATGCCCCGTTTAACTCGTGCCCTCGCAGCCTTTGTGACTGCCGCTTTGTTCTTTGCTGGGTGTAGCGTCGAGGCCTCGTCTGAGACTCCAGAGCCTGATACCTCCGCCACGCCAGAAAAGGCGTCCCAACCGAGTGCAGAACCAACGCCTACCGAAGAGCCTCCAGAGTTGATTGGGGGCGGAACTGAGATCTTCCCGGATAAACGTTTTATCGCCCTCTACGGGCATCCAACGTATCCAGAACTTGGTGCCTTAGGTGAACAAGGCCCACAAGAATCTGCCGAACGAGCCATCAAACTGGCGGAATATTACGAGAAGCACACGGACAAACAGGTCATCCCGGCATTTGAAATCATCGTGACCATGGCCTCATCTGAACCAGGTGAGGACGGGAATTACTCCGCGATAGCTGACCGCGAGGCCATCGAAAAGTATCTTGACGCAGCTGAAGAGCACGATATTTATGTGGTGCTTGATCTGCAGCCGGGACACTCAGACTTCTTATCGCAGGCCAAGGTATTTGAAGACTTCCTCACCCGACCCAATGTGGGCCTTGCGTTAGATCCGGAATGGCGGCTAGCCCCCGGTCAGGTGCATATGCAGCAGATCGGATCGGTCAGTGCCGCCGAAATTAATGAAACCACCGAATGGCTGGCCGAATTGACGGCAGAACATGAATTGCCCCAAAAGATGGTGATCCTTCATCAATTTCGGACCTCGATGATCCGCGGTCGTGAACAAGTCAACACGGACCACCCGGAACTGGCTATGGTCTTGCACGCTGATGGCCACGGGACCCCGGAACAAAAACTCGACACCTGGCGGGTATTGAAACAAGACCTGCCAGAAGACATGCACATGGCGTGGAAGAACTTCTACCGCCAAGATCAGCCGATGTTCTCCCCGAAAGAGACGTACGAACTAGAACCAAAACCTTGGTTCGTGTCTTACCAGTAGCACCATAGAGCCTACTCAGTATCGCTCATCCAGCGTTGGGCAGGCCGTGGGTGGTAGCCACCGTATCGACGATGTGTTCTGCAATAGCCATCGACGACGTCGCACCGGGGGATGGCGCATTGCGGATAAATGTGGCGCGCCCGAGGTGTTCGATGACGAAGTCATCAACCAAGTGCCCGTATTCGTCTAACGCCTGAGCTCGGATACCGCGCGTGATCGAGGAGGCTTTTGCTCCCTCGAGTTGCGGTACGTAGGCTGCGGCACTCTGCAGAAACTTCTTCCGGGACACCACGGCGGCAAATTCACGCCATGCTGCTTTGGTGTTGCCGGCCGCGAATTTCCAAAACCC
>JAJUIX010000228.1 GCA_029267455.1 Enteractinococcus sp.
GGCGTCCGGCCAGTACACTAGGGAGACTAACAACAGCATCCGCACGGGAGGTGACCACACGGTGCCAAAGAAACCCCGCATGCCCAAAAGCATTCAGCCTGCCACGCCACGCAGTGAATCACAGCAGCCTGAAGACGAGGATGCGATCATCACCGATGATCCGGCACCGGTCACCAAAATCTCCCGGCAGGCCTCCACGAAAAAGACCACAAGGGGCAAACGGGCCAAACCCGAAGTGGATCCCGCGCTCGCGGAGGAAGAGCCACCACCCGCACCGCGCTCACGCATGCGCGAAAAACTGCTCGCTAGTGCAAAGCAAGCCAAAAAGAAACCCAAAAAACGCAAGCCAAAACGGATTGACGCAGCCATTTGGGACCGTACCGAGCGTGCTACCACATTCGATAACGATCCAGAACCGGCCCGACAATTCTCGGGACGCACCGTCGCACTGTTGACTGTTTTATTCATTGCGGCCTTGATTATGGCGCAACCACTCCAACTGCTCCTTGAGCAGCAGGCTGATATCACCCAGGCTCAACAACAGTTAGCTCAAGAACGTCAACGCGAACAAGACCTGCAAGACCAACTGGAACGCTGGGAAGACCCGGCTTATGTGCAACAGCAGGCTCGAGAACGGTTTAACATGGTGATGCCGGGTGAACGGAAATACCTGGTCATTGGTGACGATGAAGACGACACCGAGACAGAGCCAAATGTAGCTACCATTGATGAAGACATCGAAATGGGCTGGGCCGACCGGCTCTGGGGTTCGCTACTGACCTCCGGTCAAGAACAGGAAGAACGTGACCAAAGAACCAACCGCTGAAGACCTTGATACGCTATCGCGCCAACTCGGCCGTCCGGTGCGCGACGTCGTTGAAATCGGGGCCCGTTGCGTGTGCGGCAACCCCTTGGTGGCCACCACTGCACCACGGTTGAGTAACGGCATCCCGTTCCCCACCACGTTCTATCTCACTCATCCGCACGCGACCGCTGCCGCATCGCGATTGGAAAATGCCGGTGTCATGGAAGATATGAGCCAGCGGCTGACCGAAGACGAAGAACTGGCCGCAGCCTATCGTGCGGCACACGAGAACTATCTCAGCGCCCGGGCACGCATCGGCGAAATTTCTGGCGTCGGACCGGTGCCTGAAATCGCCGGTATCACCGCTGGCGGGATGCCCGAACGCGTCAAGTGCATCCATGTGCTCGTCGGGCACTCGCTGGCTGAAGGCCCCGGGGCCAACCCGCTGGGGGATGAGGCACTTGCGATGATGCAGCACGAATTTGATCCCTCCGTCTGCAGATGCGAGGGCGCCTGGGACACCGAAGGCGACCCACCCCAAAAAGACCTGTCCCGGCATACGCGTCGGCTGCGTCGCAAGGGGAGCACCAACCCCATCCAATACGATGATCCAGGCGGTGGGCCGGTTGCAGCCATTGACGCCGGGACCAACTCGGTGCGCTTACTCATTGCACAAATGACCGAAACCGGGCTTGAAGAACTTCACCGCGATATGCGCATCGTCCGACTCGGTGAAGGTGTCGACAAAACCGGCGAATTCGCACCGGAAGCACTTGAACGGACGTTTGCCGCAGTGCATGACTATGCTCGAGAAATTACTCGCCACGGAGCCCATCCGACGCGTTTCATCGCCACCTCGGCCTCCCGTGATGTGTCCAACCGGGAGGCATTCGTAACCGGCATTCGGCAACGCCTGCACGTCACGCCGGAGGTCGTATCTGGCGACGTCGAAGCTGAACTTACCTTCTCTGGTGCAACCTCGGCCTTAGACATTTCGCGCTGGGACAGGCCGGTGCAGGTCGCGGTGGTGGACGTGGGTGGAGGCTCCACGGAAATCGTCCTCGGCACGATCGACCCGGCAGACGGACAAGCAACCATCACCGCTCAGACCTCCATGGATGTCGGATGCGTGCGCTTTCATGAGCGCCACCAGTTCGGCGATCCGCCAACCGAGGCACAAATCTCCGCCGCGCAAGCAGATCTTGCCACCTATCTGGATGAGCTTGATCCAGAAGTCTTCGATTTCACTTCCCTCGACGCCGTCGTCGGAGTGGCCGGTACCATCACCTCGATCACCGCAGCCGCCCTCGATTTGCCGACCTACGACTCGGATGCGATCCACGGCACCGAATTAGCCATCGACGACATTATCGCCGCCGCGAGTTCGATCATCCACAAAACCCGAGCCGAGCGACTCGAGCTAGGTTTCATGCACGAAGGCCGAGTCGATGTGATCGGTGCAGGCGCCATCATTTGGGTTCAGATTCTGGAACACATCCGCACCGCGACTAACAACACCGTCACCACCGCGATCACCAGTGAGAAAGACATTCTGGACGGCATTGCCCTGTCCCTGTTGAGGTCATGATGTACAAAAGAGCACTTGCCGGCCTCGTTGGCATTGTCCTCACCGTACTGATGGCAACGCCAGCTGCCGCCGATAGTTGGCGCGATGAGCAATACTGGCTCGAGGACTACGGATTCACCGAAGCCTGGGAGACCAGCATGGGCGAGGGCGTGACCATCGGGGTCATTGACACCGGGATCGACGACTCGCATCAAGACCTCAAGGGGCAGGTCATCGGTGGTTATGACGCTTCTGGCACCGGCGAA
>JAJUIX010000018.1 GCA_029267455.1 Enteractinococcus sp.
CAGGCCTCTCCGAGCATCGCTCGCAGAGATTATGAAAAAGCCAAAAGAGACATCGATGAAGGCCGTAGCCAATACCGGGTTGATAAGGAGGCCGCATGACCGTAAACAGTTATCTGACCAACCTGGCCAATGGGGCCATCATCCGGGACCAGGAACAAGAGAGTATCCGGCGCTCGGTCGCAACCTTACAAAGTCGGCTAAATCTGTTTTTTGGAGCTGACATTACACAACAGTTTATCTTCGGATCATATAGCCGGGGAACCATTCTTCCCCGCAGCATGGATGCCAACTCCGACGTCGACTATATGATTGTATTCGCAGACGGCTCCAGCCGCCCACAGACCTACCTGAATCGGCTACGTCGCTTTGTTGAGCAATACTACGCACGCTCGGAAATATCGCAGTCGAATCCCACTATCGTGTTATCCCTGAACCACATTCGCTTTGAGTTGGTGCCTGCCACCAATAACTGGTTCAGTGGATTACAGATCCCCGCCAAGGCCAGTGATTACGAGGATTGGCTAAGCACTGATCCAACCGGCTTTAACCAGGAACTGATCGGTGCCAATCAATCACATAGCAGCCTGATCAAGCCGCTCGTCAGGGTCGTTAAATACTGGAATGCCAAAAATCGTTATCCGTTCGAGTCTTACTCCCTGGAGCAGGACATCGTTAAGCACGGCTTCGGGTTCTTTGGTCTCCTGGGTGGTCGTCAGCTCAAGGACTATTTCTACGACTACATCGAGGGAATGGACGCTGGCTGGTTCGCCCCAAAGTGGAAGCAGGAGGCCGTGTCACGGGCGAAACAACTGGCTGCGGAGGCCAAGTCCCAGGAATGGCAGGGGTATACCGCCTCGGCTGAGGCCACCATCAAGCGGTTACTGCCCCCGCTGGGCCTGCTGATGTAGAGGTAATGACGATGACGATTTCCGGCTTTAGATTCAATGAAAAGTACCTATCCCAGATTCCAGCCCTGCAGCAGCTGATCAATCTGGGCTTCAAGTACCTCTCTCCAGCACAAGCCCTGACAGAGCGTGGTGGAAGATCCAGCAACGTATTGCTGGAAGGCATCTTGCGCAACCAGCTCAAGGCGATCAATCGTATCCGGTACAAGGGCGGCGAATACCTCTTCAGTGAAGAAAATATTCAATCCGCCATTCAGAAACTGAAAAACGTCAAGTTTGATGGCCTGCAAAAAACCAACGAAACCATCTACGACCTGATCACGCTTGGCACGGCGATGGAGCAGACCATTGAGGGAGACTCCAAAAGCTTTAACTTGAATTACATCGACTGGCGCAATTGGGACAAGAACGAATTCCATGTTACGGCCGAGTTCAACGTCGAACGATCCCGCAGCACCGAAACAGCACGACCCGATATCGTTTTATTTGTGAATGGAATTCCGTTCGCAGTGATTGAATGCAAATCACCCAAGGTCGAAGTGGAACAAGCCGTATCCCAGTCCATTCGCAACCAAGGTGATGACTATATACCCAGGCTGTTTACCTACGTGCAGTTGGTGATGGGCATCAACAAAAACAAGGCACTTTACGCCACCACCGGCACACCAGCCCGGTTCTGGGGCTTATGGAAAGAGCATCGGGACCACGAAGCTCAAATTGCAGCGTGTATCAACACCCCACTCGCTGTCGAAAAGAAAGATCATTTGTTCTCCGGTGAGTTTGCAGTAGCTCGCAAATACTTTGATGCCCTTGAATCGGAAGGGGACCGCCTGGTCACCGAGCAGGATAAGACCATCTACAGCCTGTGCCGTCCCGAGCGCCTGGTGGAGCTGGCCTATAAGTTCACCGTGTTCGACGGTGGCCTGAAGAAGATTGCTCGTTACCAGCAGTATTTCGTCATCAAGTCCACACTCGAACGGGTCAAACAGCTAAATGGTGAAGGCCGGCGCAAGGGCGGTGTCATCTGGCATACCCAGGGCTCCGGTAAGTCGCTCACCATGGTTATGCTCGCCCGCAACCTGGCGTTGGATCCTGACATTGATAATCCTCGGATCGTCCTGGTTACGGATCGGGATGATCTGGACAAACAGTTGAGCAACACCTTCGCAGCTTGCGGACTGGACCCGAACCGAGCCACCTCTGGCCGCCATCTGCTGGAGCTGGTCAGCGAACATAAGGCCGGGATCGTGACCACCTTGATTCACAAGTTTGACAAGGCGCTCAATATCAAGAAGCACCAGGAAACGTCCGCCAATATTTTCATGCTGGTCGACGAGAGCCACCGAACCAACTTCGGTTCCTTCTCCGCTCGCATGCGGCAGATGTTTCCCAATGCCTGTTACCTGGGCTTTACCGGAACGCCGCTCCTCAAGAAGGAGAAGAACAATTTCGCCAAGTTTGGTGGGCTGATCGAACCCCACTACTCCATCAACCAGGCCGTAGAAGACAATGCGGTGGTTCCACTTCTGTATGAAGGCCGCCATGTGGAAATGGAGCAAAACAAGGCCGCAATCGATCTCTGGTTTGAGCGTCATACCAACGGGCTCACCAAAGAACAGCAGGCTGACCTGAAGAAGAAGTACGCGCGGGCCGAGATGCTGAACAAGGCTGACCAGGTGATCTATATGCGCGCCTTCGATATCAGTGAGCATTACCGAGCTAACTGGCAGGGTACGGGGTTCAAGGCTCAGCTCGTTGCCCCCAATAAGGCCTCTGCCCTGAAGTACCATGAATTTCTCAATGATATCGGCTTTGTTTCCAGCGACGTCATCATCTCCCCCCCGGACACCCGTGAAGGGTACGAGGAAGTGGATGATGAACCGACCGACGAAGTCGTCAAGTTCTGGCAGAAAATGATGAACCGCTACGGCTCGGAGGAGGAGTACACCAAACAGATCATCAATCAGTTCAAACACGGCGATGAGCCGGAGATCCTCATTGTGGTGGATAAATTGCTCACCGGCTTCGATGCACCGCGCAATACCGTGCTTTACCTGTGTCGGATCCTGCGTGAGCACACTTTGCTACAAGCTATCGCCAGGGTGAACCGATTGTTCGAAGGCAAGGACTTCGGTTATATCGTCGATTACGCCAGCGTGCTCGGCGAACTCGACAAGGCTCTGACGATGTACAGCGCTTTCGAGGGGTATGATGAGGATGACCTCAAAGGGACCTTGACCTCAATCCAAGGCGAAGTCTCTAAACTGCCGCAACGCTATTCCGATCTCTGGGACTTATTCAAGGAAGTAAAGAACCAGCATGACGAGGAGGCCTATGAGGTCCTGCTCGCCGATGATGCTTTGCGGGAAGAATTTTATCAGCGCTTGGCTGATTATACAAAGACATTGGGGATTGCCCTCTCAACCGAGCAATTCGTCATGAAAACCAGTGACGAGAAGCTCAAGCAATACAAAGACGATCTCAAGCGATTCCAGAACCTCAAATCGGCAGTCAAGTTGCGCTACGCCGAAGCCATCGACTACCGGGACTATGAACCAAAAATCAAAAAGCTATTGGACACCCACATCCAGGCCAACGAGGTCATTCAGCTCAATGAGCCGGTTAATATCTTCGACGAGAAGATGTTCAATCAGGTAAAGGAAGAGCAAGGGGTTTATAGCACCAAAACAACCGCCGCAAAAGCGGATGCCATCGCCCATGCGACCAAAAAGGCCATCACGGAAAAGATGGACGAAGACCCGGCCTTTTACGAGAAATTTTCAAAACTTATCCAACAAGCCATTGATGATTTCAAGGCAAAGCGTATCTCAGACCTGGAATACCTGAACAGGGTCACAGACATCCGCAACAAGGTTTCCACCCGACAGCATGACGATATTCCGGAAAAACTCGATGGCAACGAGGATGCCATGGCTTTCTACGGCATTCTAAAGCCATTCTTTGGCGAGCATCAGCTGGACGAGTCGTTCTGCGAAGAAGTATCCGCGGACACAGCCCTTGCTATTCAGTCCATCCTGCAGCGTCATTGGAAGGTACATTTTTGGGACGATGACGATGCCCAGAAACGCGCCGTGAACGACATCGACGATTATCTATACGACCAGGTTAAGGACGTGCGTGGGGTGGATCTTAGTCTTGATCAGATGGATGAAATCATCGAGCGCTCAATGCAGGTTGCAAGGCATAGGATGCATGAATGAACGGCTACACCGGATCAATCACATATGGCAGACAGGATATAGTATTCGATGTCCTGTTTGTCGATCGAAAGACAATGGAATTGGCGGTTCACCCCGATTCAACTGTGATTATCAAAGCCCCTATAGGTACGACCGAAGATGAAATTGAGAGACGCATAAGAAAACGAGCCCGGTGGCTCAAAAAACAACTCGACTACTTTCGTCAATTTGACCCACGCACACCACCACGCCGATATGTTGGAGGGGAGTCACATTTATACCTGGGCCGTCAATATCGACTTAAGCTGATTGAGGGTAATGCCAATCAGGTGAAACTCGCAAAAGGATATTTTTGGATCAGTTGCAAGGACAGGAACGACCCAAACAAGGTGAAAGACTTGCTCGAGTCCTGGTACCTCGAAAAAGCCCAGTGCAAATTCATGGAAAGTTTTGAACGCTGCTGGCCAGATTTCGAGCGACTCGACCTTGGTCGACCACGATTACAAATACGGCGCATGAAAACTCGATGGGGAAGCTTGTCACACAGTGGCACCTTGACCCTGAATCTCAGCTTAATCCGTGCGCCTCGAGAATGTATCGACTATGTCATCACGCATGAGCTGTGCCACCTTAAGCACCATGACCATGGCCCGGATTTTTATAGACTGCTGGAAAAAGTCATGCCTGATTGGGAAAGGCGGAAATACAAGCTTGAGCTAGCATTGATCTGAGCTGAGCACAGCTACTTTGTAGCTGAAACCAAGGGTTTCATTCAACATCGGATTTAGCAGACAAAGGGTGCGCTTTCCGGACAGAGATTGGGGATTGTTTGAGTGTTTGATGTTACCAGTGAAGACATCGCCGAACTGAATGACGAGGACCTGCGAGCACTCGTCGCACGCCTTTGTGAAGCCGAACTGTCAATGCTTGGTCATTCACCATCAGCAGTTACCTGGGGCGGGAATCAAACGGCTCCGGATGGTGGTGTGGATGTGCGCGTCTCGTTACCGTCAGGTACCGCTATCGATGGTTTCATTCCAACTGCCGAAACCGGCTTTCAGGTGAAAAAGCCCGACATGCCCAGGCGCGAGATCATCCGCGAAATGAGACCTGCAGACTCCATCCGTCCAGTTATCCAAGAACTCTCGAACAAGGGCGGAGCATACATCATAGTCAGCTCCACTGGTTCAACCTCCGACAGCGCGCTACAAAGACGCAGGAATGCCTTACGGGAAGCACTGGCGGGCGTTGTCAACGCAGATCAGCTCCATACCGATTTCTATGATCGCGCCCGCTTAGCCACATGGGTTCGGCGCCACCCCGGCCTAAGCACTTGGGTCAAAGAGAAGATCGGGAGGTCCATGATCGGTTGGCGTGCATATGGAGCATGGTGCGGCGGCGCGGAAGATGAAAACGCTGAATACCTGCTCGACGACAAACTGCGCCTGCACCTTGGGAAGCACCGCGACACTCCAGCCCAGTCGGTGGCCCAGGCCATCGATGAGATCCGTGATAATCTCGCTCAACCAAGGAAGATGGTGCGACTGGTCGGTCTTTCTGGCGTTGGAAAAACACGCCTCGTGCAGGCGCTGTTCGATGCCCGAATCGGAAATCGTCCTCTGCCAAAATCCCTAGCTGTTTATACAAATCTCTCGGACAATCCCAACCCTCAACCCCTTGGCCTGGCCACGGACCTTATTGAGAGTCGAACTCGGGCCATTCTAATCGTCGACAACTGCCCTCCTGACCTTCACCGTAGATTGTCTGAAATTTGCACAGCAGAAAACAGCACGTTGAGCGTCATCACGGTCGAATATGACATTCGCGAGGACCAGCCCGAGGGAACACAGGTCGTTACCCTGGAGACGTCCTCGCCAGAGCTCATTGAAAAGCTGGTTCAGAGAAGATTTCCCCATATTTCTCAAATAGATGCAAGAACCATAGCTGAAGCCTCGGGCGGCAACGCGCGCATTGCGATGGCACTTGCTGAAACAGTAGAGCGGTCGGAGAGCATCGGCGGCCTTTCGAACGAGGAACTCTTCCAGAGACTTTTTCGACAACGGCACGAGCCGGACAACGCACTCCTCCTTGCGGCTCAAGCGTGCTCTCTCGTTTACTCCTTCCAAGGAGAATCACTCGAAGGTGACGACGCGGAGCTCCCCCGATTGGCATCGCTAGCCGGGCAGGATCCCGTAGAGATCTATCGACACGTGGGGGAACTGCTTCGACGTGATCTTGTCCAGCACCGCGGGGTTTGGCGAGCGGTATTGCCACACGCTATTGCGAATCGACTCGCAGCACGTGCATTAGAAGACATTCCGTACAACCTCATAAACCAGCAGCTCGTCGAAGGCGGTACTGATAGGCTGGCTCACTCGTTCTCGCGGCGACTGTCCTTTCTACACGACCACCCTCGATCGGTCGATATCGTCAACGGATGGCTTTCGGTCGGCGGTCTGCTGGGGGATGTGGCTACACTCAATGACCTTGGGAGAGCGATGTTTGAGAACGTCGCGCCCGTGACACCGGAAGCGGCGTTGTCAGCCCTTGAGCGTGTTGGCAATGGCAACTCTGAATTGGCGGTCACTGTGTGGTATCGCCACCGAAATTTACTTCGATCCCTTGCATACGATCCGGCCTTGTTCGATCGCAGCATCGAGCTGTTGGCAAGGACTGCGGTTAATAGCCCCAACGAGCGGGAAGCCAAGGACACGTCAGACACTTTCGTTTCTCTGTTTACTCTCTATCTCTCGGGAACACACGCCACCATCGAACAGCGCCTGTCTGCGATTGAGCGCCTGCTACGTTCGAACGATGCAAAATCCAACTCGCTCGGTCTCGCCGCCTTGGACGCGGTCTTGGAAGCGACTCATTTCAGTTCGAGCCATAGCTTTGAATTTGGTGCCAGGTCGCGGGATTTTGGCTACCGCCCTCTAACCATTGGTGACGTAAAGCGGTGGTATTGCTCTGCTCTTGAGCTGATTAACCGGTTGGCCATAACAGAGGAGCTACTTAAACCTCAACTTCGCACCTTGCTGGCAAAACATTTCCGAGGCCTCTCGTCATCCGCACATATGTTCGATGAAGTTGAACCCTTGCTTCGTAAGTTCGCTGCGGATGGGTTCTGGCGTGAAGGTTGGGCAGCCTGTCGGCAGACTATGCACTTCGACAAAGACCGGCTTGCACCGGAAGCCCTTGCAAGGTTGTCAGCGCTCGAGGCTGAACTCAGACCATCCAATCTTGAGGAGAGAGTACACGCGCTCGTTCTGGGCGACAGAACGGGCGGACTCGATCTAGAGGACATGGATATCGAAGAAGATGTAACGAGTGCGGTCGAGCGCTTGGACTCCCTGGCTCGTGATCTCGGCACGGCAGTTGCCTTCGACGATGCTGTTTTCGAGAAACTTCTTCCCGATCTGCTTCGCGGCGGAAACCGTGTCTGGATATTCGGCCGCGGGCTCGCTGCTGCATCGACCGATAGACATCGGACTTGGGAAAGACTGGTCCAGGGACTTGAGCAGATCCCCTTGGAGCAGCGAAATGTACAAACTTTGAGGGGCTTCCTGGCGGAAGTCTGGGAACAAGAAAAAGAGCTTGCGCAAAATCTCCTAGATCTTGCGCTCGGCAATCCCACATTGGCCTCATTCCTTCCAGTGCTTGAAACGTCTGTCGAAATCGACGAGCAAGGGGTTGACCGGCTGAAACAAGCACTCACCTCAAACAAGGCGCCGATTTGGATGTATCGGAATCTGGCCTGTGGCCGAGCGACAGACACGCTACCAGGGCGCGTACTTACAGACCTACTGCGCCTGATTACCGCTCAGCCAGACGGCTTTGATGTGGCGTTGGAAATTCTATTTATGCGGCTTCATTCCGATAACTCGGCCAAACGCGAGCACGATCCAGCGCTCCTGGAGGCCGGTCGTGAACTCCTTCAGCATATCCAATTCAGAAAGAATGGTCACCGTGACAACCATATGCTGGCAGGAGTAGCAAAAGCTTGCTTACCAAGGGCAGATGCCGGACACCTGGCGGCAAGTGTAGCGTCCAGGTTGAAGCAGGCCGTGGCTAACTTTGAAACCCATTCATTCGACAACACCGAGCTATTGGAGGCTTTGCTAAAGACTCAGCCCAATGCTGTGTTGGACGCCTTGTTCAATGGAGATGAGGGGAGTCAGCGCGAAGGTTTCGCCGTATTTGACCATATCGCCGAGCATCGCGCCAATCCAGCCGATGTGATCTCATGTGAAACTCTCGTATCCTGGTGTGATCAAGACTCCGAAAAACGCTACCCCGTTGCTGCTTCCATCGTCTCATTCGCCAAGCCATCGGAAGAAAACGGGCCCAAGGTCTGGTCTGAACAGGCGATAGCGCTGCTGAGCGCGGCACCAAACCCCAAAGATGTCTTGAAGGTATTTATCGAACGGTTTCGTCCCATGAGTTGGAGTGGCTCACGTGCGGCGATAATGGAAGCCAACGCCAAGTTGCTTGATGATTTGGACACATATGTAAAGCCGGAACTCATGCATGGAGTACCCGAGGCGAAGACCCTGCTGTTCCAGGAAATCGATCGAGAAAGACGTTGGGAGACCGAAAGGGACCGCTCTCGTGATGAACGATTCGAATAATTTTTGAGACTTCAACAACAGTGGTTCTCAGTCCATTTACGCTGGCCGATTTGACGTCAATGTCGCTTGACCATAAAGAATAGCGTCCGACTCCCTTCTACGAACAAGCCCCTTCAAACGCTTCCCCCCGGCCCACACCCACCGCATCAGCTGCGCCGGGACCTCAGCATGCTCCTCCCGATTCACTTTCCTCCGCAACGTCGACCGCTGCAGCGCCCCGGCCCCCAGGTTGAAGGTGAACGAGACCAGCGCATCGTACTGGCCATCGGTCAGGGGTACATCGATCAGCCGCAGGACAGCGTGTTCGGCCACCTGGACATCCCGGCGCAGCAGGTCCTCGGCCTCCTGCTCAGTAATGCCCTGTTGGTACCGGTCCTGCTCATGGTCCCGAACCAGATGGCCGTAGCCGATGGTCGGGTATCCGGCCGGACAAATGTAGACGGTCGGGCTGAAGCCTTCGAAGCGCTTGATCAGGTCCAGCCCGTCCTGGGTGATGTGCCGCATCTCACTGCCCTCGCGCCTTGGCCAGGGCGCGCTGGCCGAACCAGAAACTCATCACCGCCGCGAACAGCGCCTGGGTCTCCGGATCCCAGATTTGCGGCAGGGCCACCACGAAGGCGAGGCCCTGGTCGGCCATCAGCACGTACAGGGCGCTGAGTTTCACGGCGGTGAAGAGCAGGAAGAAGGCGTAGGTGATCACCGGGCGCACCGAGGCGCGCAGGCCGTCCACCCATTTCACGCCGGTGAGCCGGTTGTCGTGCTTGTAGAGCGCCTGGCTTTGCGCTGCGCATCCTGCTCCGCGCCCTTCGGGCTCCCTGCGGTCGCGCTCTCCGCACATCCTGTGCTCCGAGTCGGCGACGTCCGCCTCCACGGCGATCTCTTCCAGGCGCTGGCTGTGACCCAGCCGCATCTGCTCCATCTGGCGGTCCAGGATGGCGAGTTCGTGTTTGCGGTCCTGGCGGTCCTGCCAGCGCCTGAGCAGGTCGGGGAAGGCGCTGGAGATGAAGCCCAGCAGGCTACCGAGCAGGGTGAGCATGTTTATTGTCCTCCGTTCACTCTTTTCAGTGGGCTCAGGGCTGCTTGAACTTGATGGCCAGCCCTGCCATCAGGGCCAGCAGCAGGCCAGTGGTGGCGATGCGCACCATGGTCTGCCAGGCGGTGCGCTTGGCGAGGTTCAGTGCCTGCAGCAGGGAGCGCAGCTCGCGGATGTCCTCCCGGGCGTTTTCGCCGTCCAGGCCGACGTCGGCCAGTGCCCTCCGGGCACCGCGCTCGGCGGCCCGGCTCAGCATGTCCTCGAGGTCTTCCTGCGGCAGGGTCACCAGGGGGGTGTGCTTGTCCTGTGGCGCCATAGGCCCTCCCAGAAACACGACGGCCGCCCGATGGCGGGCATGTTCAGGACGAACGGTATGCCGCGAGCGCAGGGATGCGCAGGAGCGGCCGTCAGAGTGGATCGGTGTTGGAATCAGAGGTTGGGGGTTTCGGCTTCGATGCGGGTGACGAAGCCTCGGCCGTCGAGTTGGTGTTCGACCCGCTGGAGCAGCCACTCCCCGCCCACCGGGTCGCGCAGCCCCGTCAGTCGGATCTTGCCCTCGGCCTGCAGCGCCGGATTGCCGATCAGGGTCAGCGACAGGGTGGCGTTGCCGCGGCGCAGGGATTCCAGCTTGGCTGTGGCGGCGCGGGTTGCCGCCTCGGCGTCCGGATAGGGGTGGCGCAGGGTGTAGACCGGTTTGCCATCCCCCACCCGCACCGGCACACGGTCCGCGCCGGTCGGGTCGTGCCACCAAGCGCGCACCGCTTGGTATTTGCCGAGCTCGGCCTGGGTCATCCGGTGCCGGCTGACATCCGTGGCAGTGATGGGGATGGTGGGCAGGTCGCGGCCGGTCGCCGCCTTGGCCTCGCCCCTGGGCACAAACACCAGAAAGCCGGCCACCGGCTTGGCCACGGCACCGTGCTCCCGTGCCAAGCGGGTCAGCAGATGCAGATCGGATTCCTCGGTTTGGTCGAGGTGCGTAACATGGATACCGGCCAGGGACTCCGCCACCAATCAAAGTTCCACCGATGAAAGACCGGTGAAAGAAAAGGGGCGCTCCCTTCGGTGCGCCCCTTTTTCGTTCCCGGCCGTTGATTTGGTGAGGACGCCCCCCGACAGACCCAACCACCGTAGGGTAGGAGCGGCCCATGGGCCGCGATATTCTCTTGATCCATCAGACGCGCACCGCCAGACCCGTGGCGCCCCGG
>JAJUIX010000273.1 GCA_029267455.1 Enteractinococcus sp.
GAAGGCATTCGGGCCGCTCTGCAAATCCGCGAACGCTACCCGGAATTACCGCTGCTGGTTCTTTCACAGTACGTGGAGGAACGTTACGCATCCGAGCTGATCGCCACGAACTCCTCGTCCCTGGGCTACCTGTTGAAAGACCGAGTTGCCGATGTGACCGAATTTGTAGAGTCTCTCGAACAAATTCGCAGCGGTGGCACAATTCTCGACCCGGAAGTGGTGGCACAGCTGTTGACGAGAACCCATCATGACAATCGTATGCAACGCCTGACCGACCGCGAGCGCACCGTGCTCGCCGCCGTCGCTGAGGGGAAGTCCAACCAGGCCATCGCCGAGTTGTTGCACTTATCTGAAGCCAGCGTGGAAAAACACATCACCGCGATTTTCCAAAAACTCGAACTTGAAGCAGATGGCACAGGTAACCGGCGGGTGCTCGCCGCCCTGGCCCACATTGAAAATCAGGCCGCGAATCCACAGCCACGACAGGAAAAACCATGACCACCCAATTCACGCCATACGAAACTCAGCCCACGCCCGACCCAGAACCACGGCGCTCTTCAGCTACTCAGCCGCTGATGATCCTGTTGGCCGTCATCGGCGGGATCATCCTGCTGGGCCTGCTCGCCACCACTATCCTGTCCTCCGTGATCGGGCTCTCGCGCGGCACAGCGTCTACCAGCGCCGACGCCAACGGCGTCACAGCGCTGAATATCGAAGCCGACGCCTCACGGTTTGACCTGGAATTCGGCCCCGTACCCGAAGCAACACTACAGATCGACGGCGTCGGTGCAGACCGTTGGGAACTGGACCGAAGCGGTGATGAACTCAATGTTTATGCCCCGGACCGGTGGTGGACGTGGTGCTTTTTCGACTGCGATGCCCGCGATAACCAGGTAACCCTCACCCTGCCCCAGGAGCTCAATGACGGCTCACTCGACGCAGACCTAGATCTCAACGCCGGCCGACTATACGCCAGCGGTGACTTCAATGAACTGACGTTGGAACTCAATGCCGGTGAAGCCAATGTCGATGGTGCCACCCGCACGCTTGATGCCCAATTGAACGCAGGGAGGGCCACCTTAAACATGGCGAATGTGGAAGCTGCCAATCTCGAAGTTGCTGCAGGGCGGTTAGATTCCGAATTCACCGGAACTGCGCCCACCACCACTGAGATCGACGTCAGCGCGGGACAACTCGTACTGAACCTTCCGGATGAGACCTATACAGTCACTTCAGATGTCGCGGCCGGATCGTTGGACAATGACCTAACGACAGCCAGCGATGCTCAACACCAGATTAACGTAGATCTTGCAGCTGGCAATGTCACCCTCCAGCCCGGTGAGGTTACGCACAACTAAGCCCGACTCCAAGATTCAGAACAGGTCCTGACTAGGAGTTATCCCTAATCCTTCTTCCTCAGTCCCCCAGAGAAAATGGTTGTACATTAAAGTATTTGCCGTTTTCCCTGGCGGCATGGACCGACCAAGAATGGGCAGAAGGTTTGTTCACCACCGGCTCTTTCAACATCGAGTCCAGTATCGACGGGGCTACCTTTGACGATAATGACACGCAGGACGGTGCCGCAGTTCTAGAGTTCGATCTGACCGGTGCCGACAACATGGCCCCGGATGAAACCGTTGCGGCGCCATTCATGCTGCGACTGGATGATACAACCACCTACGATGCA
>JAJUIX010000062.1 GCA_029267455.1 Enteractinococcus sp.
ACCGGGTTGTTCTTGGTGCGGCGTGACAGGACCTGGATCACGCGTCGCACTTCAGCGTCGCGTCCAATCACCGGGTCCAACTTACCGGCGGCGGCAACTTCGGTTAGGTCCGTACCGTATTGTTCAAGGGCTTGGAACGTGCCCTCGGGATCTGGCGAGGTCACTTTGGTGTCGCCACGGACCGAGTTCATCGCCGTCGTGAGGGCTTCAACGGTAGCACCGGCCTCTCGCAGCGCCTGGCCCGTATCGCCGCTATCGGCAGCGAGTCCGAGCAACAGGTGCTCGGTGGACACGAACTGGTCCTGGTTATTTTGCGCTTGGGTTTCGGCAGCCGAAATGACGGACAGCCCCGCGCGAGACAGTTGCGCCTCGGCCACGGTCGAGCCCGAAGCTTTGGGTAAGGCTGCGATCTGGCTCGACGCCTTCGTGGAGATGACGTCGGGATCAACGTCGGCGGCCTTGAGAACCGCCACCGCGACAGACTGGCGCTGATCCATGAGCGCTTTGAGAATATGCGCGGGTTCAATCTGCGGGTTCCCAGCAGTTGAGGCGTTCATCGCCGCAGCCGATAACGCCTCCTGTGATTTCGTGGTGAATTGCGTCTTCATGCATCCTCCTTCGACCCGGCGCGTACCGGGAAGCCAAACTTAAACTTAAGTCTACTTAACTCAACTATTTTTTGGCGAGGAATATTCCAAATTTTTGCAGGAAGTTGGCACGTCGAGAGGAGCTGAAATTTGCTCATCGGGAGGAGCTAACGTGTGGATTCATGATGACGTCGGCCGGCTGCAGACTCCATTCAGAAGTCGCACCGGGCGTGAAGACGGGCAGCGGGGCCTATGGGTGACCGCGCGTTCTGCATTAGCTGGCGTCGTCGGTCGATTCTGGAGTAGCCGTGGCATCCTCACTAGGGGTCGGCGATGCGGTACTCACCTGGTCCTGGAAAGTCTGGCGCAGCTTCTCCGCCTGGGCCCCGAACATCTCCTGGGCTTCTTCAAGGGTTACCTGTTCAGCGGTCATATACATGTGAAATTGCGCATTGACCGAAGAGCCGCCAACCGCCAGAGTCTCGACATCTTCACCGTCGGAAATCTCCAAATGCAAAGCATCAAGACCAGGGACTTTGGTGAACGTCGCCTCGGCCCCCTCGACTTCGGTGGAGGACAGCGTCTCGCAAGCATTGGGGATCTCGCGGTAGATCGTCATGGGTTCGACAGGTTCGGTCGTTTCGAAAATCATCGTCTCGACCCCTGCGCCCCGGTTTTGTTCATCCGCTCCCTCTTCTGCCGGGGAGGCGGTTGGTGCCTCACGCACAAATTTAGCGGTGATGCCGCCGACGGCGGGTGCACTGAACGAATTCAGGTCATCGAGCAAACGAGCGCACGTGCCGCTGGGCTCAAATTCACTCAGTGTCAGGTACATGGTGACCGGATCGTCTACAAACCCTTCCACGGGCGGATCGTGGGCCACCCCCATCAGGTCTCGATCGGTCACAAGAGCCGCCGCATATTGATCTAGGTCGACGTCGGGAGCAACCGGCGAGGCCGGAGCGGAGTCTTCACCCGTGGGGGTTTCGTTCGGCTCCTCGGCGTCTTGGGATGCGCAACCGGCAAACGCCAGGCCAGCGACAGCACCCAGGGCAGCGAACCGAAAAGCTGTACGTTTCACAAATATCACACCTCTACGATACCGCTTGTCGTCGCCGACGCGGCAACTTCAGACATGCCGCGTGGGCTGTGACACAGGATAAGCTCGATGTATGTCCCACTTCGCGGCCGATTCAGATGACACGCCGTCTACGGCGAGCGCGCCGAATACCTCGTCCGCTCATGAACCGAAACCATCTGGCCCGCAGCATGTCGCAGCCTCCGCGTTTGCCAAGTTCACCCCGTCACGGCCAACGGTCACGTATCATACTCCGCGTCCGACGCTGTGGTTCGTTATCCGACGCACCTGGGCTCGCGCGATCGCTCTACAGGTGTGGGACGTTGCCGCGACCATGACCTTTTATCTCATCTTGTCACTTTTGCCCGGGCTCATCGCGTTGACCTCCATCGTGTCACTGATCGATTTCACCGAAGAAACCTTGTGGACGGTCGCCGGATTGGTGAATGATCTCATCCCCGCGCTCGAACCTACCTGGATCGTAGGGACCGTGTTGAGCCTGGTGGATCTCCCCGGTGGGGTAACCGCACTAACGTTGGGATTGATCGGCGCGATGTACTCGGCCTCTAACGTGGTAGCCGCGTTCCACCGGGCCATGAACCGAATTTATGACACCCGTGAGGGGCGACCCTTTATTTATTTCCGCCTCGTGGTCTTCATCGAGACCCTGGTGCTGCTGGTCGCCTCACTGGCTCTGCTGGTCCTGATCATCCTCGGGGGTGACTTCTCCCGGCGACTTGGCGAATTGCTCGGCCTGACCGAGGAAACCATCGCGACCTGGAACGTCTTGAAGTGGCCGTTAATTTTACTTGTCCTGATTTTCTTGGTCTCCCAGGCGTTTTATCGCGGACCTAACGTACACCGGCCGCGATACCGCATCATCAGCGCGGGGGCGGTCTTTACCGTCATCGTGTTGTTCACGGCCATCGCCCTTACCGGTTGGCTATTGGAGAGGGTAGCCATCTTTGAACAGGTATTTAATACCGTCAACGGCATTTTATACGGCATTGTGATGCTATGGGTGGCGTTTATGGTGATGCTCGCAGCTGCTGCCTGGGACGCCGAGATGCTACGCGCCCGCCAGCTAGCTTCTGGGTATGCCGCATCGGATGAGCTTCAACTTGCTACCCAGCACACGTGGGTGTTGCGGCGCCTAGATGCCGAGACCGCAAACCGTCGCTATATTTCGGGGATCATCGTCGACAACTATCACACCGGGCAGCCGGTCACGATGCCCAAAACCGCGCAACTCACCGAAGCTGACAGTTTCTGGGCCGTGCGAGCACCTGCTTACGACCCGTCTACGGGTACGCCGTTTCACGCAGAAACGCCGTCGTTGGTACCACAAGACTCCGACGACGGCGATTCTGAGTAGCAGAACGAAGAACCCGAGGTACTAGGCGGCTTTGCGAGCGCTTCGGGCAGCCTTGCGTGCGGCTTTGCGCTCTTGAACGGCCTCGTCACGGGCTTCTTTTAGCTTTTCAAGCGCTACATCTCGAGCTTCCATGAGCGCTTTGCGGCGGTCGTCTCGTGCCGACTGGATCGCTTCAACCTTTTGTTCTTTGGCGTCCTGAATTTTCGCGACGCGGCGTTTCGTGGCTTTTTTACGACGAGCCGAGGAGTTGAACAGCGAATCGACGATCATGCTGGCCCCCGCGCCCAGCATCCAAATGTCTTTGGCAACCGCAGTACCCTCGCTGGTAGGACGAACGCCGTCGTCTTGCGTCATGCCCGGGGTATTGAGGTACATGTTAATAAGCCCCGCAGAAAACACGCCCAGCGCCGAACCTGCCAACCAGCCCGGAACCTTGGGAATCAACTGCATCGCACCGACACTGATTTCCGTGACGGCGATAAACCGACGGAATGCTTCGGGCGACATATCGGCCAGCACCGGCACCCCGTTGGCAGCCATTTGCTGAAGTCCTTCCGCTTCCTCAGTGGTGAGGTTCAACTTTCCGATACCGGAGTTCAACACGAATGCACCGGTGGTCAAACGTAACGGCAACTGAGCCAAGCTCATAAGTCTTCCTTCCATTGGGGACTCGTTATCCTTAACTGTAATACTTTCAACCTGAAATCCAATACGTTCCACACGCGCCAAATCCGTGCACTACGATGGCTCTGCAGTAAACCCAATGCTCGAGCCAAAACCGCAGCCACGAGGCCGCACAGAAAGACTGAAAAATACCACGATGACGCCCTCAAAACACCACGCCAAGAACCCGCAGCCCCCATATACTCACGACGATGTCGACACCGGTAGTATCCCATCGGGGTACCGCAAAATCGAAACTCCCGAGGGCGTGAAAATTGTTCGCGAAGGTCCGGTGTCGTTCGTGCGTCGGGAATTATCGATGTCGCCGACCCGCCAAAAGCTATGGCAAGACCACCTGGGCACGACCATTTTACCGGTGACCAGGTCATTTGCTGACACTTCGGTTGCCCCGGAATCGTATCTGGATGTTGCCCAAGAATGGGGGCAGGACGGACCGCTGATCGTTGATATTGGGGTGGGCCACGGTGAGTCAACTTTTGCCGGGGCACAAACGAATCCGGATGCGAACTTTTTGGCTGTCGAAGTGTACCGTCCAGGGTTGGCCAAACTCTTAGATCGCATCGTCGCCGAAGACGTGACCAATGTGCGCATGGTGGAGGCCAATGCTCCCGAGGTGCTCGACCACATGCTCCCGGCCGGGGCAGCTCAAGAAGTGTGGGTGTTTTTCCCTGACCCGTGGCAGAAGAACCGGTACCACAAGCGTCGATTGATTCAGCCGAAATTCCTGGATCGGGTGGCGCGCGTTCTGAAGGTCGGCGGCGTCTTGCGGTTGGCCACCGACTGGTCCCACTATGCCGCCCATATGCGGGAAGTTGCCGAAGCACATCCAGCCTTTGAAAACCTGCACCCGGGCCGGCTAGCAGGACACGACTCCCCGCTGACTCGGGCTCGAGCTAAGGGCACTGACGAGCACAACCCTCTGCCGCTGGCTGAGGCCCTCGATACGGAAGGTGGTTGGGCGCCGCGGTTTGCAACCCGTCCGGTAACCAGTTTTGAGGCGAAAGCTCAGCGCGCCGGACGCTATATCTTTGACCTGGCGTATCGTCGCATCTAAGTGGAAAACCGCTCTACCGGGTAGCCTGGGCGGCCAGCCAAGTTCGGATGAGGTTTTCCGCAGTGTTCGCCAGGTTCTCGGCGGTGTGGGCCAGCGCGGCGTCGAGATCTTGTGGGCCGAGAGTAATACCGAAGATCGCAGTAATGCCGTGGTCGTACACGGCTTGCGCCCCCGGACCGATTGAGCCGACGACGGCGATGACGGGTTTGTTGGTTCGTCGAGCCACCCCGACGGGCACTTTGCCGGCTAAGGACTGTCCGTCGAGTTGGCCTTCACCAGTAATAATAACGTCGGCTGCAGCTGCCAGATCGTCGAACCTTGCGGCATCGAGGACGGATTCAATCCCCGGCTGAAGCTGAGCACCGAAAAATGCATACATCCCAGCCGCAAACCCGCCGGCCGCTCCCCCGCCGACCAGTTTCGTCACATCGACGCCGACATCTCGGGCAATGATTTCCGCAGCGTGTGCGGTACCGGCTTCGAGCCGCTGCACCATCGCCGCGTCGGCACCTTTTTGTGGGGCAAAAACCGCTGCCGCCCCTTCGGTGCCCAACAACAGATTGTTTATATCGGTCATCACGGTCAGTTGTTTGGGACGGCGCAACTGTGTGGCATCGATGCGCGCGATCTTCGCCAGAGTGCCGCCGGTTGGTATAAAACTCCTATCGGCGTCGTCGAAAAATTGGACCCCGCAGGCGGCAGCGGCGCCGCATCCCAGATCGTGGGTCGCCGACCCGCCAGCACCGACGAGCAGTGGGTGGTCTAGCAGATGAGCGATGAGTTCTCCGACCCCATAGGTGGTAGTTGTTTCGGGATTTGGGCTATTGGTCAGCGGCAGGCCTGCGGCGGCGGCCATCTCAATGACAGCGGCATCAGGCAGGATGCCGTAGTGCGCTGTCACCGGGGTGTGTTCGGGGCCGGTGACGCGAAGACTGTGGCGGGTTCCGTTGGCCGCGGCTACCAGGGCGTCCACGGTCCCTTCGCCGCCGTCAGCCATCGGAATGGAAACGACACGGGTGGCGGGCGCGGCACGGCGAATGCCCTGCGCTAGCGCCTCGGCCACCCCGGCGGAATCTAGCGCGCCTTTGAAGGAATCAGGTACCAGCAGGATGTTCAGGGGTGTCTGTAGCGGATCCGACGGTTCGTGTGCGAGGGAGGGCGTCATACAAACAATCCTAGAAGCCAGACGAAAATGATGGACGTGACGCCCATGATCCCCGTGGTGACGGTGTGGGTCCGGTACCCCTGTGGCACTGTGAGATTCCCAAACCGTGTCACCACCCAGAAGTATGAGTCATTTGCATGCGAAACCGTCATCGCCCCGGCGGCAATCGCCATGACGGCCAGAGCAATTTCCACATCGGTTTGGAGGCCCAAGACGTCGAGGAGTGGCACCACGATCCCTGCTGAGGTAACCATCGCGACGGTGGATGACCCCTGAGCCGTTTTCAATACGGCTGAGACAACGAACGGGAAGAATAACCCGATCGAAGCAAAGCCCGGGGCAACTTCCGTAATGTAAGCGATTACCGGGGTTGCGGCAATCACTGCACCAAGTGCCCCGCCGGCGCCGGTAATGAACAGAATCGGTCCGGTGACTCTAAGAGTTTCCTCGGTGATATTCTGCAGCTCAGCCATGCGGTGCTGGATCCCTAATAGGACCAGTGCCACAAGTAATCCAAGGGCCAAAGCGATGACGGGGATACCAAAGAATTCAAGAAGTTCAGCGAGAAAGCCTTCCCATCCGACCATCGTGACGATTGAGCCAGTCGCCATCGCAATGATCGGTACGGCAATGGGGAGGAAGGATATGAGTTTATTGGGCAATCGCCCATACGATTCGCGGAGCGCCTCATATTCGGCTTCGACGTCTTCGTCAGTTATTTCTTCATCCTCGGGAGTTCTGATGCCGCGGCTTAACCAGATTGAAGCGAAATAGGACACGATGAGCGCAGGGATGGAGACAATAAACCCTACCCCGATCACGAGTATGAGGTTATCCTCCAACCCCAGCGTGGTGGCTGCTGCGATCGGGCCGGGGGTCGGTGGGATGAATACGTGCGAAATATAGAGGCCGGAAGCAAGTGCCACGGTCATCGCCGCCGATGAGGTGGCGGTGCGGCGCACCAGCGCCCGACGAATCGGGTTGAGTACTACAAACCCAGAATCACAAAACACCGCGATCGACACGATAAACCCCATCAACTGGGTGGCTAGTACGGGGTGACGCTTCCCCACCGTGTTGACCAGGGCATCGGCCATTTGGAACCCACCACCGGTTCGTTCAAGGATCAGCCCGATGAGAGCGCCGAAGATAATGACGATACCGATTGAGGTGAATATCCCGGAGAAACCTTCCCCGATGACGGTGGCGATCCCTGGCGTACCATCGTCACGATCGGTGAGCGGAATGCCGCCGAGCAACCCAAA
>JAJUIX010000080.1 GCA_029267455.1 Enteractinococcus sp.
CCGGTGGATTCGCGGCGCAGCAAATTCGATTCGTAGAGGGCTTTTTCTAACTCTGCCAAGGTTCGGGCGGAGACGGCGGCGTCATTGCCCAGGTGTTTGGCCAGTTTTTCTATGTCAATGTCGGACAGGGTCGAGCCGGCATAGGACTGCGAGAGCTGTTCGGCCAGCGCATCAAGTTCCGCCAGATCTTGGAGTACACCGGTGCCATCGCCTAGGCCCAGGCCCTGTTCGCCTTCGAATTGTTCGGAACCGGTCCAGTCTTCTCCGGGGCGCAACGCCTGCAGGTTTGCATCGAGTCGGCTGAGCTGATCCATCAGTTCCTGAGAACCAAAAGCTTGCATTGACAGTTCCATCAGCTCGGCACGCTGTTCCGGTGTCATGGAGGCGAGCATGCGCTGGGCTGCAGCCGCGCGCTCGGCCAAGGTGTCGATGAGTTCCTCAATGTTTTGAGGGTTTTCGGGGAACTGGTCGCCGTGTTTGGCCATGAAGTCGTCGAAGTCTTGCTGGGTGTCCTCACCCCGGGCGTGCTTGTCGAGCAACTCATTGAGATCGTTGAGCATCTCCGAGATCGCTTCACGGTCTGCATCGGTCGCGTTTTCCAGGGCCTCTTTCATCCCCGCAAACCGTTGGTCGAGCATCTCACGACCCAGGAGGTCTTTGATCTGCTCGTAGTTCTCCCGGGCGGTCGTGGACTGCCAGTCATAGTCGGACAGTTCCGTAACCGCCGCCGCAGTGGACTCGGGCAGGTTCATTAACTGCATTTCCCGAAAATCCCGGTCCGTATCGTCCATGCGAATGTCACGGGCCAACTGTTTGCGTTCTTCCAGGACTGCTTCATCAAGGAGCTCTTTGACCTGCTGTAACGTCCCGTCCAACCGGTGGCGCCCTAACAGGTCACGACGACGCTGCTGGACGCGACCGGCCAGCTCATCCAGCCCGGTCATGTTCTGGCTGCCACGTTGTAAGTACTCACGCATCGCCTGCTCGGGAGAATAGCCGGCCATGACTTCGTCGGCGATCTCTTCGAGCGCCTCGCTGAGATCGATGGGTGGGGCTAGCGGGTCGGGCCCACCGGTGTACCGGCCGTAACGTGCAGACTTTCCGTGGCGCATGACGCCTCCTTAGCCGTAAACGGTTTGCCCGTCCACGGTTTCCTTCGATAATTCTTGTGCCAGATACAGCCCCTCGAGCGCCAGTTCGATGGCGCCGGCTCGCAGGCCAGGACTGTCATGGGCATCGAGCCGGTTGGCTATCTCGTCATAGACGCCGGATTCGGACTCGGTTGGGAGTTCGTCCAGGAACTCCTTGGCGGTCACGTGCTGACCGGTGGTCACCGTATGCGCCCCGTCGAAAGTGTCCACCAGAGGAGCGAAGTCGATGCCGCCGAAGTGCGCGCGGGCGGTCTGAGCGATCGCGGTCAACAACAGGTGATCCAGGATGGCTTCTTCGCGGCCTTCCTCACCGGATTCGAACTCGACTTTCCCGCCGAGCACTTCGACGGCCGAGTAGACATCGATCAGTCGCGCCACTGCTTCCTCATCGCGCACGGTCGCTCGGTGACGCGCGGCCGCGGCAATGGTTTCGGCACCGGCAATCGCAAAGCGTGCCGAGACACCAGAGGCCTGGTTGATCGCCGGCGAGCGACGCAGCGCGCGGGTGAAGCGGGCGAGAATTTCCAGCAGCGCATCGGGAACCTGAGCGGTCAGCTGAGCTTCCTGTCGGATGACCGCGATCTCGTCGTCGATTTCTTCGGGGTAGTGCGTGCGAATCTCGGCACCAAACCGGTCTTTCAACGGCGTAATGATCCGGCCACGGTTGGTGTAGTCCTCTGGGTTCGCGCTCGCAACCATCAGCACATCTAGCGGCAAACGCAGCACATACCCACGGATCTGGATATCGCGCTCTTCCATCACGTTGAGCAGTGAGACCTGAATACGCTCGGCCAAATCCGGCAGCTCATTCAGGGCGACGATGCCGCGGTGTGCTCGCGGGACGAGCCCGTAGTGGATGGTTTCCGGGTCACCGAGACGACGACCTTCGGCAACTCGCATTGGGTCGACGTCACCGATCAGGTCGGCCACCGAAGTATCCGGCGTCGATAATTTTTCGACGTAGCGGTCATCCCGGTGCAGCCAGGCCACCGGCAACTGAGATCCCTCTTCCTCGGCACGCCGCTTGGACTCCGGGGTAATGGGCTCGTAGGGGTGTTCGTACAGTTCGGAGCCTTCGATGACCGGGGTCCACTCGTCCAATAACGACGCTAGGGTGCGCAGCAGGCGGGTCTTGCCCTGTCCGCGTTCACCCAGTAAGACGATGTCATGACCCGCGATCAGGGCGCGCTCGAGTTGGGGGAGCACGGTGTCTTGGAAACCGTGCAGCCCGGGCCACGGGTTCTCCCCGGCGGCTAGGGCGGCTAAAAGATTGTCGCGCAATTCTTCGCGCACGGACTTGTGTTCGTGCCCGGAAGCTTGGAGTTCTGCCAATGTGCTGATCTTTGGTGAGGTAGTCACATTCCTTACGGTAGCCCTGTCTGCACCACCTGTCGAGGGGGTCACACAACGTGGGCTTCGGTAAGCTAGGCCACATGACCGACAACGATCAGCCGCAAGCCACCCTGCTACTGCTGGTGCGGCATGGGCAAACACCGACGACGGGCAAAGTACTCCCCGGCCGAGCCCCGGGGTTACAACTCAGCGACCACGGCCGCGCTCAGGCGGACCAAGTTGCCGAGCGACTTGCAGCCTTACCCGTGACGGCGCTGTATTCGTCCCCGATGGAACGCACCTGGGAGACAGCCGAACCTACCGCAGCTCGATTCGACCTACCAATCATAGAAGAGCCTGGCCTCATCGAAGGTGACTTCGGGGATTGGACAGGAGCAGACTTATCGAAATTACAAAAGCTCCCGGAGTGGAAGACGGTACAAAAGCGGCCCGATGAGTTTCGGTTTCCCAACGGGGAGAGCTTTGCCGAAATCCAAGAGCGCATGGTATCCACAATCCGCAAACTGCGCCGACAACATCCGGGCGGGACTGTGGTATGTTTTTCACACGCGGATCCGATCCGGATCGCTGTCGCCACCGCGATGGGTACCCCGTTGCGGTCGTTTCAACGCGTCAGCGTTGGCCCGTGTTCCGTGTCCGCCTTTGCCTACCCCGCCGAGGAACCAGAGAACGGCCCGATGGTGTTGACGGTTAACTCCACCCTGGACTCCCTGGCTGATTTACGGGCAACATAGGAGCCACTATGACCGAGCATGTCCTACAGAACGACGAACCTTGTGTCGAAGAGGTACTGCGCTGCGGTCAGATCACGGTGGTCGGACAGATCGCCAACAGTAGTAACGCCACTTTTCTGGTCGAAGTTACCTTCGGCGATGTTCAGCACATGGCGGTGTATAAACCTGAAGACGGCGAACGCCCCCTGTGGGATTTCGAACCCGGACTGCATCGGCGCGAAGTCGCAGCATATCTCGTCAGTGAAGCACTGGGTTGGCATATTGTCCCCACGACGATTATTCGCCAGGATGGTCCCTTGGGCATCGGATCGTTGCAAGCCTTTATTGATCATGACCCCGCCGACCACTACTTCGTACTCTATGGCCAACGCCCTGAATTTCACGATCAGCTGCGTCGGCTAGCACTATTCGATCTGGTGGTGAACAACGCGGATCGCAAAGCCGGCCACGTACTGTGTGACCGGGATGACCGACTGTGGGGGATCGACCACGGGCTGTGTTTTGCCGAGCCCATGAAACTTCGCACGGTCATCTGGGAATTTGCCGGTGAACGCATTGACGACCAGCTCCTGAACGATATCGCTCCGCTGGCCGATGACATTCCGGAAGAAATTCTTGCTCAACTAGAAATAGTCGAAGCCACCGCCCTACAAGGCAGGGTTGAAAAAGTACTCATGACTCAACAGTTCCCCCACGACACGACCGGTCGGGGTTTCCCTTGGCCGTTGGTGTAGAAACTGCCAGGTTTCTAGATGACGCATCCTAGTTCGAAGGTGCCGTAATGAATCATGCTTTCGAGCCGCATGAGCTGGCCCACCTGCCCCGCGCAGAATTCGCCTTTCCTGGTCCATTGCGTGACCAACTCGTCGAAGCAATTCTTGACGGGATCAAGACCAGCACCACGAGCCTCAAACTGGAATATGAGCGCCAAGGCGAATCATTGCCTCTGGTGGGGGACCGCTCAGCACTGATCGACTCGCAAGATCAACTCGTCGCGGTGCTTGAGATCACAAGCGTCCGCGTCGTGCCGCTAGCCGAGGTCGATCTGGCGCACGCGCGTGACGAAGGCGAAGGCTACGAATCCATTGATCAATGGCGGGCAGCGCACGAGAATTTCTTTCACAGCCCAGAACTACGTGCCGCACTCAACGAGCCTGACTTCACGACCGACGAGACCACACCGGTGGTGCTGGAACGTTTCGAGGTGATCCACCGACTCTAGGACTGCTGGCGCGCAACCATTTCTTCAATCCACACCGGCGCATAGGGAGAGGTACAGTTCGGTGGTGTCGGATAGTCTTTCAGCACTTCGAGGCGTTCGCCGATCTTGATCGCCCGGGCGCGATATTCGGGATAATGGATGCCGATATTTGCCAGTCATTCATTCATCGCCCACTGCAAACGATCGGGCGCCTGCTGCATTTGCTCTTCGATCCGATCCAGTAACCCGGGGATGTTGAGGTTCTTAACACCTTTCGCGACATGATGGCTCGTCAGCGACCAACCGGCAGCAGCCACATCCTCGTCGACGTCATTCATCCATGGGATGCGACGGTCTTCGGATTCCGGATTCTTTTTGACAATGTAGTTGACCAGCCAGTCCAGCACTTTTGGTACCCGAGCTTGGCGCAGCATGGCGTCCAGCTGTTCGACGGTGTACTTCTTTGGGCTGCTGACCAGGATCGCGACGAGGCGTGCCTGGGCGTCACCGGTGGCCCACAGCTCTTTGGCAAATTCGTGCTGGGTTTTCAGCCGCTTGGCAATGCCGCGCAGTTTCGAAAGATTCACGCCGATGTCATTGCCGTGGCGTTGGTTGGCCTCACGAATCTTTGGGTCTTCGAGCGCCTCGAGTTCTGCGAGCACTTCGTCAGCGGTTAACTGTTCTGCTGGCGTTCTGGTGGCCATCTATCCTCCTGGAAACGTCTCGTTAAGCAGCCTAGCGCCTGCGAACCGTAGTCCGCAGGCGCTAGGTCTAGATGCGCTTCCGTTATGGAAGTGCCGGAAGTTTAAAGCTGGTGTCCGAGCTTGAACTCGCCCTTCTTCCAGTCCGGCATGTCTTTTTCGTCGTCGGCGCGAGTGTAGGAGAACCCATCGGCACCGATGGTTACGTCCATTTCTTTTTCCTCGGTCCGTTCGACGACCTTTTGTGGCTTACCATCCAGGTCCAGCACCAGGGAGGCGTCCGTGTACCAGGACGGTACAACCGGAGTGCCCCACCAGTCACGACGCTGATTGTCGTGGACGTCCCACGAAACAACCGGGTTGTCTGGGTCACCGGTCCAGTAGTCCTGGGTGTAGATCTCCACGCGGTGACCATCTGGATCCCGCAGGTAGAGATAGAACGCGTTCGACACACCGTGACGGCCGGGGCCGCGCTCGATCGCATCCGAACGACGCAGCGCACCCAGCTTGTCACAGATGGCTAGGATGTTGTGCTTCTCGTGGGTGGCAAACGCGACGTGGTGCATCCGTGGGCCATCGCCACCGGTCATCGCGGTGTCATGGACGGTTGGTTTCCGACGCATCCAAGCGGCATATACCGTGCCGTCGCTGTCTGAGATTTCTTCGGTGATCCGGAAGCCCAGATCCTGCATGTAGCGGGCAGCGCGTGGCACATCCGGGGTGACCTGGTTGAAGTGATCCAACCGGACCAATTCACCGGGGATGTGCAGGTCGTAACGCCAGGCCAGCCGTTCAACATGATCGACGTCGTAGAAGAACTCATAGGGGAAGCCCAGTGGATCTTCGACGCGAACCGAGTCGCCAATACCGCGAACAAAACCATCGGCGCG
>JAJUIX010000239.1 GCA_029267455.1 Enteractinococcus sp.
GACGGCACGTGGAATGCGTTTGCATTACCGCAAGCCTGTTCTTGTTCTTCGGCGTCCATTGCAGCGTCTGAGCCTGCGAAGGTGTACTGACCAGCAATGAAACCTTCACGACCGGAACCGGAACCGACAGGGTCATACTGGACGGTCAGATCTGGGTGAGTCTCGGTGATGCCTGTGGTCCAGGCGGTCATGGCTGCTTCCTGAGATGAAGCACCGCCGCCAATGAGCGTGCCTGAAACTTCGGCGCCGGCCTCGCCGCCACCGCCGTTGGTGTTCTCTTCAGCGCCGTCATCAGAGCCGCATGCAGCAAGGGCCAGAGCGGCTACGGATGCGACAGCAGCGGAGCGGTAAAAACGCGAAAACTTCACTGTGTTTTCCTCTTTCGAGTTCGTTATGAGTCTTATTGTTGGGCCTGACAGATTTTCGCCTGGTGGCCCGAACTACTCAACGAAGCTACGCACGCAAAGTAACCTGTTGGCTGTCGAAAGATTAACGCAAGGTTAACGTTTTCCCACACGCCGCTTCTCTTGCAGTTTTTTCGCACCTCGTAGGATAAGGGCATGGCCGACCACATGCACACTACCCCCTTGCCCGTCCAGCCTGAACCCAAGGGTTGGGCCAAGGTCAAAAAGTTCCTTTCCTCTCGACTTCGCTCTGGTGGCTGGCGCGCCCGAAAAGCGCTTATTCCTGCGGCAACATCGGCCATCGCGGCGGTTGCCGCCTATGCTTTTGCCAGCATTATTTTCGGGCACAGCGAGCCCTATTTCGCAGCGACCGCGGCTCTCATTACGTTGGGGTTTGGTCGTGATCCCCATATCAGAAAAGCACTTGAAGTCGCCATTGGTGTGACGTTAGGCATATTGGTTGGTGATACTTTACAAACCCTTCTCGGTCAGGGATACTGGCAGGCCACGATCGTGGTCTTCGTCACCATCGTGCTGGCGCGGTTCATTGATTCGGGCGTCATCTTCACTACTCAGATGTCGATTCAGTCTGTTTTGGTGGTATTGCTGCCGCTTCCGCCCGAGGGTCCGCTGAGCCGTTCGCTTGACGCAATCATCGGTGGGATTATCGCGATCGCCATCACCATGATCACTCCGGTCTCTCTTCGAAAGGAGACGGTCGCGGGCTTTCGGGAATTGTTCCGCTCAATTAATGGCGTCTTTCGGGAACTCACGCACGCATTAGAAACCCGGGATTCGCGCAACGGGTGGGTGGCCCTGATTGAAGCTCGCGGATTGCAGTCAAAGATTGATGCGGTACGTACCGAAATCGCTTCGGCCGAGGAGCTCGCGACCTATTCACCCACCCGACGCGGTGCCCGCCAGGACCTTGAAGAGATGTCACGCACCCTGGAGAAGACCGACCTTGCGGTTCGTTCACTGCGGATTATCGCCCGGCGCGTGATCACCGTGATTGATGAGATCGATGGCAAGGACGAGCCTAAGGATGATCTCGACGAGATGGCCTCGTGGTTTGCGGAAGCCGGGGATGCTGTGGCGGTATTGGGCCGCTCAGTTTCCGAGCCGGTCGCTCCGGGACGGCACCGTTCGCTGTCGGTAGCCCGTGATGCCCTAGGGTCAGTCACCACCAAGCTCACGCCCCAAAACCTGGGGGCCGAAACACTCCACGGTGAGGCGCTGGTAATGATGTGCCGACCGATGATGGTCGATTTCTTAGAGGCCACCGGTTCCGACCACGATGAGGCTACGAGCTACCTACCCAACCTCTAAGCGGATCGTCTTTATCATGTCCTAGGGTACGACTAGGGTTAGCGCCATGGCGAAAGCGAAGACGAAACTTGCGTATAAGTGCTCCGAATGCGGTTGGATGACCGCGAAATGGACTGGCCGCTGCGGTGAATGCCAAGCGTGGGGCACGATTGAAGAAGCCGGTGTCACACCCGCGACAACCCGGACCGCTCCGGCGCGGGTTGAAATTGACCATTTGGCACAACCCATCACCGAAATCGATGCTTCGCACGCTGAAAGCTTCCCCACGGGTGTCTCCGAATTTGATCGGGTCCTGGGCTCCGGCTTGGTCCCCGGCGCCGTCATTTTATTGGCCGGCGAGCCCGGCATCGGCAAGTCCACGATGGCCCTGGATATCGCCGGGCATGTGGCCGCAACTCGTCGAGATGACGGCCGACAGCGCAAGACACTGTATCTGACCGGTGAAGAGGCCGCCGCCCAGGTGCGGCTGCGCGCCGAACGGATCGGGGCCATGCAACCGAATCTCATGCTGGCCGCCGAGACAGACCTTGGCCAGGTCCTAGGCCAAATCGAAGAACTCCAACCCGATTTCATGGTCATCGACTCGGTACAGACCATCCAGTCGGCCTCGATCGACGGGACCCCCGGTGGCCGGATGCAGATCCAGGAGGTCACCGCTAGCATCATCCGGCTGGCCAAACGCTACAACATCGC
>JAJUIX010000113.1 GCA_029267455.1 Enteractinococcus sp.
CACCAACGTATCGGCATTGGCGACCACGACGCGTTCGTAGGCGTCTTTGTCATCGGCTGAGCGGCGTAGGACGGTCTCGCGGGGCTGGAGGCGTACTATGCGGGCCAGGGTGCCCTCTTTTCCTGAGGTGTCGCCGACGACATCGACCAAATCACCGGGAACAATTGCGGTGTTGCGCATCTCACGCGCCCGCATCGCCGTGATGTACCGCGCCTTGGTGCCGGATGATTTCTTGGTCTTGCGGTCGGGCGCCAGGTAGACCGTATACCGGCCACGGTCGACGGTGGTCACGCGCCCGGTGATCGCATCTTCGTGGGCCGGCCGATCCTTGGTCCGGGGCCGTGTGCCGCGTTTCGACGGCCGCTTGGGGACGGAAGATTCGTCATAGCGGGTGTAATCGATGCGGTACCGGCTCATGCGCGGAGCTGCCGTTCTCCGGCGGCGAGTTTCGTCCAGGCGACCGGAAAGTCGGGCATCGTTTTGGCGGTGGTGGCCACATCATTGACGACGGTGCCGTCGACCGCCAGTCCGATGATGGCTCCGAACGTGGCCATCCGGTGATCCGCGTAGGAGTCTATGGCGGCCGGATGCAGTCGGTAATTGCCCGCGAAGGTGAGATAATCTTCGCCTTCTTCAATGGTGGCGCCGAGTTTTTTGGCTTCGGCGGTCAGGGCAGTGAGCCGGTCGGTCTCGTGGCCGCGGAGGTGGCCGATCTTGGTGAGGCGGGTTTCACCGTCGGCCAGGAGCGCGAGCGCAGCGGTGGTGGGGGTCAACTCAGCCAGATCAGCGATCTCGCCGCCGCCGGTGACCACGGGTGTGTCCTCTGCATCGCGCACGCCGGTGACCGTGAGGTTCCCGTAGTTCGTACCCGCTACAGGTTCGAAAGCGACGTTGGCCCCAAATTTTGGCAGAATGTCTCGCCACCGGTCACCGATCTGGGTGGTTTCAACCGGCCAATAGGGGACCGTCACACTCCCGCCGGTGACCACGGCGGCCGCCAAATACGGCCCCGCATTCGACAAATCCGGTTCGATTGCCGTGTCTTCAGCGGTAATCGGGCCGGCCGCCACGACCCAGCGGTTTGGTTCGGGCTGGTGGACGGAAACTCCGGCTTCCTGCAGCACCTTGATGGTCATATTGATGTGCTCTGGGCTGGGCGTGTGAGCACCGGTGTGGCGGATGTCCAGGCCGTTGGTAAACGTTGCTCCGACCAGTAATAACGCAGAAACGAACTGTGAAGAATCCCCCGAATCAATGCTGACCACACCACCGGTGGGCGCGCCCTGACCGTGGACGGTCAATGGCAGTCGCGTCACCGGGTCCTGTCCTTCGGCCGTGATCCGCACCCCGGCTTGCACCAGCCCGTCAATGACCGGGCCCATTGGGCGGGCATAAGACTGTTCATCGCCATCGACGACGACGGTGGCGTTGGTGCCGGCCGCGACGCCAGGTATGAAGCGCATGACGGTGCCGGCAAGGCCGGCGTCGATCGTGATAGTCCCGGTCGTGGAGGCCAGATCGATAGGGGTCACGTCCAGGACGGTGGGATCATTGTTCACGGGTGTGAAGGTCGCACCCAAGGCGGTGAGGGCATCGAGCATTAATTGCGTATCGCGTGAAATGAGGACGCCGCTGAGACGTGAAGGTTGCTGGGATAGAGCTGCGAGCACAAGGTGTCGGTTCGATAATGACTTAGAGCCGGGTAATGCCACGGTGGCGGCAACCGGGGTGTTGGCGAAGGGCGCAGGCCACGCTTCACCGGGGGCAGGAGTCATTGGGACCAACACAGACCTCTTTCATACCTGTCGGGCTAGCAGTTAACTCCTTCCAAGATACCTTGTTCTCGCTGTGAGCGTGGCAGTTCCGCGGGTGTTCTCGGGAATATTTAGCCGTGGTCTGTCGCTGTAGTTGCTAGATGAACACATGTAGTCGCAAAACCAAGGAGGCCGTCGTATGAGCATATTAACCATCGATGCTCCGACAGAAACATCACACGCGGGTGTTTTGGGACTAGACTTAGCTGGGATGACTCATTTGCCTTCTGACATTCCAGCAGCCGACGATGGCTCTCGTATCGATCCGAAAGCTGAAACAGCATCGCAACGCCGTCAACGTTTTGAACGTGACGCGATGCAATACCTGGATCAGCTGTATTCGGGCGCGCTCCGCATGACCCGTAACCCGGAAGATGCGGAAGATCTGGTACAGGAAGCCTACGCTCGGGCGTATTCGTCGTTCCACCAATACAAGCCCGGCACGAACCTGCGGGCTTGGTTGTTTCGGATTTTGACGAATACCTATATCAACCTGTATCGGAAACGCCAGCGTCGCCCGCAAGAAACTGACGGCGACGGGGTAGAAGATTGGCAGATGGCCCGAGTTGCTGACCAGCCCCCGACGGGGTTGCGCTCGGCAGAAACTGAGGCATTAGATCATCTGCCAGATAGTGATGTCAAAGAGGCGTTGGCGGAAATCTCAGAGGATTTTCGGATTCCGGTGTACCTGGCTGACGTTGAAGGGTTCGCGTATAAAGAGATCGCGGAAATCTTGGATGTCCCCATTGGTACGGTGATGTCTCGACTGCATCGTGGGCGTCGTAGTTTGCGCGAATTGCTGACCGATTATGCTGCAGAACGCGGTATACAAGGCGCAATCGATTTGCAAAAAGAACAACAAGCAGACGCATCGGAGGAGGCCCAAAAATGACATACGAAACACAGCACGTGCGGACCGAGTCCGACGATTGCGGCGAAAACGGTGGGTGCACCGAGACCCGGATGACCAGCATCTATCAGTACTTGGATGGCGCGCTAGAAGCCGATGATCTAGCCGAGGTCAAAGCTCACATCGATAATTGCCCCGAGTGCCAGTCCGAGCGTGACCTGGAACTGATCATTCGCGATGTCGTGAAGCGCTCGTGTGAAGAGAAGGCCCCTCAGAGTTTAAAAACCAAGATCCTCACGCGTATCAAGCAGCTGAAAGTTTCCGAGGGCTAACAGCCCTTAAGCCAAAAAGTCTGAACCGCGTATGGTTCAGACTTTTTGTGTTGAAGATCGTTTAGGCGTTTGGACGCTTGCCAGAGTTGGCACGGTTCTTGCGACGATCCTTGCGTTTGCGACCACGTTTACTCATCGTGATGGCTCCTTTCATTGAGTGCTGCAGGCTAGTGTATCACTGCTGGTTTAACCGGTGATGCGCGGGTCGGCGATCCCTAACCACTCGAACCAGCCCCGATTGAGTACCAGCCAGGCGATCAGCCCATAGGCGGCTTGCCCGGGTAGTCCGTCGTTGATCATGACGTCTTCATTGAAGTTCTGGTGATTCACCAAATCGGTAAAGGCATCGATGTAGGTTACTCCGCGGCGTTCTGCCACGTCCTGGTACGCAGTATTGAGTTGGGCCAGGTGCTGGTTGAACTCTTGATCCTGTGCGGGCGTGGGGCCGACGACGAAGGTAGCGATATTGTGCTGTGCGGCCCGATCCAACGTATTGGCTAAGTGCAGGCGAGCCCGAGCCGATGAACTCGCCATACTGACTGGATCTTGTGGCACGGCAATGACCATCCGGTTTTCTGTCTCGTTGGTGGCCAACCTAGGAATGACTTCGCGCTCCCAGCGGTGGGAGAGCTGCTCGGTGGTTTCGTTGGGAAACACCAGGGGATAAGACTCGATGACGAGGTCTGGGGCATGAGTTTTTGCCAGGACACGTCCGAGCCATCCGAGACTTCGTGCATCGCCCACTCCCGTGAGGGTTTGGGCGCCGACGGAGAATAACCGGATGTTTCGTGTGTGCACGTATTTCGCCTCTTTCACTAGCCGTTATTGGTTCTACTGTAGCGGTCGAGGACCGAAATCGGTGGTTAAACGCCTGTTGCGGCCCCATGTCGTGGGCCGCAACAGGCGTTTGGTGGCGTAGTCGAAGAACTAGGCGCCGAAAATATCCTGCAGCAGGGTTTCTTGTTCCTCATCGTGGCGAGGCTTGTTCCCCGCAGACGGTGAGGCAGAGGCTGGTCGGCTCATGACCGATACCTCGCGGTCCAGCTGCGGAATCAGATGCTGCAGCATGTATGGCCATGGCCCCTGGTTTTCTGGTTCGTCTTGAACCCAGTGCACCTTGGCGTTGGGGTACTTGCCCAATTGGGTCTGAATTTCTTCGGCTGGCAGTGGGTAGAGCTGTTCGACACGCACGATGGCGACGTCGGACTCCAGATCCAATTGCTTACGACGATCGACCAGATCGTAGTAGAGCCGACCTGAAACCAACAACACCTTCGAGGCTGACGCTGCGGCGCGGTCATCTCCTACGACCGGCATGAAGCGGCCGCGGGTGAAGTCTTCCACCTGAGATGCGGCTGCACGGAGCCGCAGGAGCTGCTTGGGGCTGAACACGATCAGCGGACGACGTGGCGTCGAGTAGGCGTGTTCACGCAGCAAGTGGAAGTAGTTTGCACCGTAGGACGGCTGCACAACCCGCATGTTATCTTCGGCTGACAGTTGCAGGAAGCGTTCGATGCGGGCCGAGGAGTGGTCAGGTCCCTGTCCTTCATAACCGTGGGGCAGCAACAACACGATCGACGAGTGCTGGTTCCACTTTTGCTGGGATGAGGAAATGAACTCGTCGATCACGATCTGAGCACCGTTGACGAAGTCACCGAACTGGGCTTCCCACAGGACCAGTGCCTCAGGGCGCTCCACCGAGTAACCGTATTCGAAGCCCAAGGCTGCGTATTCAGACAACAGGGAGTTGTAAATCCAGAATTTCGCCTGATCGTGCGATAGGGAAGACAGGGGTGTCCATTCGTCATTGGTCTCCCGGTCATAGAAGACGGCGTGGCGCTGAACGAAGGTTCCGCGACGGGAGTCCTGGCCGGCCAAACGGACGGGAACGCCTTCCATCATGAGCGAGCCAAAGGCTGCCAGTTCTGCAAAGCCCCAGTCGATATTGCCGTTGACTGCCATCTTATTGCGGCGTTCCAGCAGGGTCATCAGCTTCGGATGGACGTTGAAGCCCTCTGGAATTTCCATGTGCACTTCGCCGATGCGACGCAGTACGTCTTCCGAAATGGCCGTGGATTCTGGCTTATACGGTTCGGTGGTGTCTTCGATACCGTGGGCCGAACCCAGAATCGGGATCGGCGAGGTTTCGGCTTCACCAATCTCGGCAAAGGCTGCCTCAAGACGGTTCTTGTAGTCGGCCGCGGCCTGATCGGCTTCTTCTTGAGTAATATCTCCACGACCAACCAACGCGTCGACGTAGAGACGACGAGTCGAGGTCTTATTGGAGATGAGGTTGTACATGCCAGGCTGCGTCATCGACGGATCGTCGCCCTCGTTATGTCCACGGCGACGGTAGGTAATCAGGTCGATGAC